>JAGOEM010000030.1 GCA_017997715.1 Ottowia sp. | reverse complement strand
GTGTAGAACTCGGTGATCCAGACCAGCGCCGCGGTCAGCACCAGGCCGGTGGCGCAGGCGCCAAACAGGCGCATCTGCGCGCCGCTGCCGCCCAGCGCGTTGTCGGGAATGATCCACACGGTGACAAAGTAAAACGCGATCAGCGACAGCACGCCGGCAATCGCCAGGCCCTTGTACAGCGCTGGCATCACGTTCTTCATGCCCGGGCTGGCCTTGACGAAGAAGCAGCCGATGATCGACGCGATGATCGACACCGCGCCCAGCGCCAGCGGGTACATCACCGCCTGCATCTGGCCGCCCGTCACCATCAGCGCGCCCAGCACCATCGATGCGATCAGCGTCACCGCGTAGGTTTCGAACAGATCCGCCGCCATGCCGGCGCAGTCGCCCACGTTGTCGCCCACGTTGTCGGCGATCACGGCGGGGTTGCGCGGGTCGTCCTCAGGGATGCCGGCCTCCACCTTGCCCACCAGATCGGCGCCCACGTCGGCGCCCTTGGTGAAAATGCCGCCGCCCAGCCGCGCAAAGATCGAGATCAGCGATGAGCCAAAGGCAAAGCCGATCAGCGGATTCAGCAGCGTGGCCAGCGGCGTGGTGGTGCCAACGGCGCGCGCCAGCAGCATCCAGGTGAACCCGGCCACCCCAATCAGCCCCAGCCCCACCACCAGCATGCCGGTGATGGCGCCGCCGCGAAAGGCCACATCCAGCGCCGGGCCTATGCCCCGCGTGGCCGCCTGCGCGGTGCGCACGTTGGCCCGCACCGATATGTTCATGCCAATGAAGCCGCACGCGCCCGACAGCAAAGCGCCCACCACAAAGCCCACGGCGGTCATGCGGCCCAGGAACAGCGCGATCAGGATGGCCAGCACCACGCCGACGATGGCGATGGTCTTGTACTGCCGCGCCAGGTAGGCCGCCGCGCCGGCCTGGATGGCCCCCGCGATCTCCTGCATGCGGGGGTTGCCAGGGTCTTGCGAAAGAATCCAGCCACGGGCCCAGATGCCGTAAGCCACGGCGATCAGGCCACAGACGAGCGCCAAGATGAGCGCAGAGTTACCGGTCATGCGTGTCTCCTCTATCAAAAGCGTTTGATTCGCTGGGAGCGCCGCCGGCGGTTGGTCTGGGTGACAACGCAGCGCCACTCGGTCTGCGTTGCTTCCTCACGCGCGTGCCTGGGGATCAGGTCGCGGCAATTGGCCAACGGGGCTGAATGTACGCCTTTTCGTCGCCAAATGGTGGTCTGCAAGCCGAGCGCAAGTAAAATCGCGCCCAATCCGCGGGGGCTTCAGAGTTCCCGTTTTGTTGGTTCCACCCCCCACCACAGGAAGCGATTCGCATGTCCTTCGACAAGGTTTCCCCAGGCAAAAAAGCCCCCGACGAGTTCAACGTCGTCATCGAAATCCCGATGAACGCCGACCCGATCAAATACGAGGTGGACAAAGAAACCGGCGCCATTTTTGTCGACCGTTTCATGACCACCGCCATGTACTACCCGACCAACTACGGCTATGTGCCGCAGACCCTGTCGGGCGATGGCGACCCGGTGGACGTGCTGGTCGTCACCCCCTACCCGCTGCACCCCGGCGTGGTGGTGACCTGCCGCGCACTGGGCATCCTGAAGATGGAAGACGAAGCCGGCGTGGACGGCAAGGTGCTGGCCGTGCCCACCGACAAGATCCTGCCCATCTACAGCCACTGGAAGAAAGTCGACGACGTGAACCCGATGCGCCTGAAGGCCATCAGCCACTTCTTCGAACACTACAAAGACCTGGAAGCCGGCAAGTGGGTCAAGGTGCTGGGCTGGGAAGGCGTGGACGCCGCCCACAAGGAAATCGTCGACGGCATGGCCGCTTACAAAAAATAAGCATAAAAATGCCTTGTAGCGCCCACTGGACGGGCGCTGATAGCTATCTAAACGATAGTAATCTAGCGGGTTTTATCCGCTGCGTGGCGCTTGCAAGGGCGCCCAACACAAACCCCGCCTTGGCGGGGTTTTTTGTTGCTATCAAACCGGGCGGCGCAGACGGCGCAAATGACGCAAGCGACGACGGCGGCGGGCGGTGGCGGTGGCCGCCCGTCCTGCCGATCAATGTCCCTTGCGCAGCCGCCGCGCGCCGATCCCGGCCGCGCCCAGGCCCAGCAGCATCAGCGCCCAATGGCTCAGCGTGGGCACGGGCGCGATCACGGCAAACATGGCCGACACCGTGGCGGGTCCGGTCACGTTGGTCAACTGGCATGCATTGGGGCTGGCCGTGGGCGTGCAGTTGGCACTGAAGCTGGCCAGCGCAAACCCTGCGTCCGGCGTGGCGGTGCAGGTGCTGTTGCTGCCGTGGGTCACCGGGTCGGGCGTGCAGCTCAGCGTGCCGTTGGCCGGTGGCGTTGCGGTGATCGGGTAGGTGGCCAGGGCAAACGTGGCCGATACGGTGGAGGGCCCCGTCACGTTGGTCAGCGTGCAGGTGTTGCCCGTGCCCACGCGGGCACAGCCGGCAAAGCTGGCCACGGTGTAGCCGGTGGCTGGCGTGGCGGTGCAGGTGCTGTTGCCGCCGTGGGTGACCGGGTCGGGCGTGCAGCTCAGCGTGCCGTTGGCCGGTGGCGTCACGGTGATCGGGTAGGTGGCCAGGGCAAACGTGGCCGATACGGTGGAGGGCCCCGTCACGTTGGTCAGCGTGCAGGTATTGCCCGTGCCCACGCGGGCACAGCCGGCAAAGCTGGCCACGGTGTAGCCGGTGGCTGGCGTGGCGGTGCAGCTGGCGTTGGCGCCGTCCGGCACCGGGTTTGGGGTGCAGCTCAGCGTGCCGTTGCTGGGCGGGGTGACGGTGATCGTGTGCGCACGCAGGGTGTAGTTGAGGTCGTCCATAACGATCTGGGTACCTGACACACTGCTGAACTCCACGCGGTCCAGGTCGTTGAACCATGGGAAGGTGACCTCCCGGGCCGCCGTGTTGGTAATCGTGACCGTGGCGGTAGCCACGCGGACGCCGTTGCGAAAGCCTTCGACTCGGATCGTGTCGCTTGCGTTGAAGGCAGACGTCAGCCAGGCGCTGTTCAGGGTGAAAACGCCAGCACTGCGGGTGATGGCGGCGGGGCGGCCGAGTCCGTTGAACGCGCCGTTGGGCGCTGACCGCGTGCCGACGGCGTAGCCAAGGCCGTAGCCAGGGCCATTCACGCAATAGAAGTTCGACCAATCGAGCCCGCCTGTGCCGTTGGGAATGGCCGGGTAGGACCCCACTGGACAAGTCAGCCCATCAAAGTTTTGCGTCATCGTCATCGTCTGCGCCTGCGCGGTGCCCGCAGGCATGAACAGGGCGATACCGAGCAGCGCGATGGAAAGCCAGGTCGGCTTGTGGGGGTGGCGGGGCATAGGGGTCGAATCCTTGTCAAGCATGATCGGTTGGCGCCAGCGCGCCGCGATGTGGATCGCGCCCGTTTGCGCCGATTGGCTGAGGGCGCGGCCATTGCGGGCTGCAGGGCAGCTTAGGCCAAATGTTACAAACCTCCTATCCCTGAAACTGGGTATTTTGAAGCTGGCGTGCAGCCCGCTGCGGGTGTGCAAGGGCGCGGCACGCTGGCTTTGGGGCTGCGGCAAATTGACCAAAGAAAAGGCCTGTGGCGCTTGACCAGTGGGCGCAAGCAGCTATTTAAACAATAGTGAATCAGCGCCAGGCCCGCCTGCCGGCCGGGCCGGCGTCACTTGGCCTGCGCCGTGCCGGGTGTGGCGCGCCGCGGCTGGCCCAGCCGCTCGGCCACCCAGATGCCGCCCAGCACCATCACCAGCGCGGCCAGGTGGTACCACAGCAGCGGTTCGCCCAGCAGCAGCACGGCCAGGGCGGGGCCGAAGACGGGGTTCAGGTTGACGAACACGCTGGCGCGGGCGGGGCCGATCAACTCAACCCCGCGCATGAAGCTGATCTGCGAGACAAACGACGGCATCAGCCCCACATAGACAATGATCAGCCAGCCCTGCGCGCTGGGCCAGAAGAAGCGGCCGGCCAGCACCTCGGCCGCCAGCAGGGGCAGCGACACCACCGCCGCCACCGCCGCAAGGGCGGCGAACAACACCAGCGGCGGCACGGCAGGGCGGTTGCGCAGCCCCAGCGTGTAGCCGGCGTACAGCAGCGACGCCAGCAGAATCCACACGTCGCCCATGTTGAAGTCCAGCGTGGCCAGCACCGCCCATTGCCCGCGGCTGGCCACCACCGCCACGCCGGCCAGGGTGACGGCCACGCCCAGCAGTTGCAGCGCGGTGAAGCGCAGGCGCAGAAAAAACATGCCGCCCAGCATCACCAGCACGGGAATCACGCCCTGGATCAGCGCCAGATTCACCGCCGACGTATGGTGCGCGGCGGCGTAGAACAGCGCGTTGAAGGCGGTGTAGCCGCAGGTGCCCATCAGCACCAGGTACCGCCAGCGCGGGCGCAGCGCCGGCCAGTACGCCACCACCTGGCGGCGCGCCACCAACCACAGCGCGATGCACGCGACCGACCAGCGCGCGGTGGTCAACATCATGGGCGACACATGCCCCACCGCCAGGCGCGCGGCCACGGCGTTGCTGCCCCAGATCAGGGTGGTCAGGATCAGCAGCAGGGCGGGGCGTTGATTGAGCCAGGCCAGCAGGGCGCGCGGGCCCGTGGCGGCGGGTGAGGTGGGCATGGCGGCGAGCGTAGCAGTGCCAAGGCCGTGTGGCAGCCGCAATGGCAGGTGCGGCTGTGGCTGCGACTGCGACTGCGACTGCGACTGCGACTGCGCGTGGGTGCGGGCGCGGGCGCGGTCAGGGGCGGGGCAGTTGGGTGGGCGGTGCGCCAGCCGTGGCGGTTGGTGTGGATGGGCTTGATTGGGATAAAAAGTGCCTATGGCGCAAGCTGGTATTGCGCAGGCAGCTATCTAAAGCATAGTGAATGGGCCAGCCCATAACGCTGGCCCGGCGCAGCTGGCGCATGCCCCCAGCCACAGGCGCGCCTTGCGCGGACTGGCATCGTCTGGGCGGCGCGTGGGCCCCGTTGGGCGCGGCGCGGGGCTTTCAATGGCGCGGTCGGCCGTGCGGCGCGGCGGGTGGGGTTAAGAGCGTGTTCAACGTCTCGTCGCGGGTGTGTCGTGTGCGGGCATGGCCTCGGGCGGTCTGCTTCGTTGCAGATCCTCTCCATTCCGCCCGGTATGACCACGCGGCACCGCTGCGGTTTGCGCCTCGAAGCGCATCCCGATCCACATGCCCCGCCCCCCTCGCGCTGAGGCGTGGAACACGCGCTAAGCGATCTCGGCAACAGGCGCGGGTGGGCGTTGCGGCTGGGGCCGTGCGCGTGCGGGCAGGGTGATGCAGACCAGGCAGGCGAAGATCAGGCCCACGCCCAGCCAGCCCAGCGCGGGCAGGCGTTCGCCGACGATCAGCGCCGCCAGCGCGGCGGCCACCACGGGTTCGACCAGGGTGATGGTGGTGGCCGTGCTGGCCGGCACGCGCGCCAGCCCGTAGCCAAAGCAGACGTAGCCCAGAAACATGGGCACCAGGGCCATGTAGATGCCCACGGCGGCGTTGGTCCATGACGCCAGAAACGGCGCGCCGGTGGCCAGCAGCACGGGCATCAGGCACAGGCCGCCCAGCCCAAAAATGGCCCCCATGGCGGCGCGCGGGGCGATGGCGCGTTGCATCAATCGGCGCGCCGCCCACGAATACAAGGCGTAGGTCAGCCCCGCCAGCAGCCCCAGCGCCACCCCCGTGCCGATCGACGGCGCGGCGCCGGCCGCACCGTGCGCAGCGCCTTCGGCGACGCACAGCAGCGCCATGCCCAGCAAGCCCAGCGCCGCCCCCAGCACCCAGCGGCGGCTGACGCGCAGGCCGTCCATCCACATTTCCAGCACGGCGGACAGCAGCGGCGCCGAACCGATCGACACCACGGTGCCAATGGTGACGCCCGCCAGGCGCATCGATCCGTAGAACGCCAGCGGGTACACCGCCACCGCCAGCGCGCCCAGCAGCAGCCAGCGCCATTGCAGGCGCAGCGCCTGAAACTGGTGCGCCATGGCCCGCGCAGCAATCGCCGCCTGCAGCAGCCCGCCCACGCCCATCGCTGCCGCGCCGATGGCGGCCGCGCCAACCTGCGGCGCAAAAGTGGCCGACACGCCGGTGGTGCCCCACAGCACCGCCGCTGCCAGCACGCCGGCCACGCCCAACAGGTGGGGATTTGCCGCGCGGCTCATGCGGTTTGCAGCAGCGCGCTGGCGATCTGCCGGGCCTGCGCCACGCGATCGCTGGTGCCTTCCAGCCCGGCGCGCACCATGGCGCCTTCAAGCAGGAAGGCCAGGTGTTCGGCCAGGCGCTGGGCGCGCGCCGCGTCGTCGGGGATCAGCGCGGCCACGTGCTGGGCCAGCAGCGCTTCGACCTCTTCCTTGTGCGCGCGCACCGCCAGGCGGCCTGCGTCGCCGGCCGGAAATTCGGCGGCGGCGTTCAGCAGGCCGCAGCCGCGAAAACCGCGCTCGTAGGCGTGTTCGGCATGGTCCGCGTAGGCGTCAAACACGGCCAGCGCCCGCGCCGCCGCGCCATCGGCGTGCTGCACGCGGGCCTGGTACAGCGCCAGCCATTCCTCGTGCCGCACCTGCAGGTACTGCGCCACCAGGTCGGACTTGGACGCAAAGTTGTTGTACAGGCTTTTCTTGGCCACGCCGGCCTTGCGAACGATGGCGTCGATGCCCGTGGCCGCAATGCCATCGTTGTAGAACAGCACGGCGGCGGCGTTCAGCAGGCGCTCGTGCGCGGTCTCTTTCGATGGGGTGATGGGGTCCATTGGATATCGTGATTCAAAGTAGGTAGACCAGTATACCGATCAACTTATGGCGCTGGCGCTGGCGCACATATGTGCGCGCCCGATCCGAAGGCGGCTGCGTATGGCAGGCGGGTGAGAAAAAGTGAACAAATGTGCCTCTGGCGCACGTCCAGTCGGCGTAGATAGCTATTAAATTCATATTGATCGGCGGTAGGGCGTGTGCCAGATCCACCCCCGCCGCGCACGGGATAATCCCGCCAGCCCCATGACCGCCACACCCCGCCTTTCGCCCACCGCCGCCAGCGCCAGCCCGCTGGCCCGCGCGCTGGTGCTGGACGCCGTGCAGCGCATCGAAGCCGCCGGCCCGCTGGACGACGCGGCCGCGCTGCACCAGGCCTTTCACAGCCAGCCCACGCGCGCCGCGCAGGTGCAGCAACGGGCCTGGCTACTGGGCGAACGCCTGGGGCTGCCGGCCGAACTGGCGCGCTGGCGCCCGGTGGGCTGGGGCGTGCTGCTGGCGCTGGCCGCCCTGGTGGCGCTGGCCAGTCTGGGCACGGCGCGCGCCGTGTTGGGCGATGGGCGCAGCATCAACGCCGTGGCGGCGCTGGTCAGTTTGCTGGGCCTGCACCTGCTGACGCTGGCGTTCTGGCTGCTGGGGCTGCTGCTGTCGGGCGGCGGCGGTGCGGGTTCGTCGCTGGGGCGGCTGGCGCTGTGGCTGACGGCGCGGCTGCCGCTGGACCGCGGCCCGCATTCGCTGACCCTGCTGGAATCTGCCAGCGCGCTGCTGCAGCGGCATCGCCTGCTGGCCTGGCTGACGGGCGCCATCAGCCACGGCATCTGGTCCATCGCCTTCATATTGATGCTGGCGGTGCTGGCCTTTGGCTTTGCCTTTCACGCCTATCAGCTGACGTGGGAAACCACCATCCTCAGCCCCGCGTTCTTTGAGCGTTTTGTGCAGCTGACCGGCGCGCTGCCCGGCCTGCTGGGCTTTCCCGTGCCCGACGCCGCCGCCGTGCAGCGCATGGGCACCGTCGGCGGGCAGGCGGCGGCCGGCGGCGTGCCGCAAAGCGACTGGGCCTGGTGGCTGATGGCCTGCGTGCTGATCTACGGCCTGCTGCCGCGCGCGCTGCTGGCGTTGGTCAGCGTGGCGCGCTGGCGCGCCGGCACGCGCCGGTTGGCCCAGCTCGACATGACCGACCCTTACGTGCGCCGCATCGTCCAGCGCCTGGACGCGCTGGAACCCCCGCCCGAAGTGATCGACCCCGAACAGCGCGCCGCCCCTGGCACCGCGCCGCAGCCGCCCGTGCCGCTGGCCGCGCCCGGCGCGCCCGGCTCGCTGGCCGTGATCGACTTTGAACGCCCACCCGAATCGCCGTGGCCCGTGCCCGGCTTGCCTGACCTGGCCGGTGGTGGCAGCGTGCCGCTGCTGCGCCTGGCCGGCAGCGGGGCCGAACGGCAGGCCGCGCTGTCGCAACTGGCGCGCGCGCGGCCCGAATCGCTGCTGCTGGTGGTGCACGCCCCCAGCAGCCCCGACCGCGGCACCGCCCGCTTCGTGCGCGAAGCCGCGCGCCAGGCCAGCCGCACCGCGCTGCTGGCGCTGATGCCGGTGCCGATGTCGGCGGGCGATAGCGAGGGCGACGGCGCATCAGCAGGGCCAGGCGATGCGGCAGCCCTGCAGCGCTGGCGCGACTGGCTGATTTCTGAAGGTTTTGAGGCACTAGCGCTTGTCCCATCAGCGCAAGCAGCTACCGATTGGATAGCAAATGCCAGCCCGCATCCCCATCCGGCATGAGCACCGCAGCCCGCCAGGGCGGAGGTTTGTCATGACCACCGCACGACCGCCCGAAGGTGCTCGCACCGCAGCCCGCCAGGGCGAAGGTTTGTCATGACCACCGCACGACCGCCCGAAGGTGCTCGCACCGCAGCCCGTCAGGGCGAAGGTATTGCATGACCCCCGAACCCCTGCGCTTTGCCATCGTCGGCCACACCAACGCCGGCAAAACCTCGCTGCTGCGCACGCTGACGCGCAACGTCGACTTTGGCGAGGTGTCCGACCGCCCCGGCACCACGCGCCACGCCGAAACCATCGACCTGCGGCTGGACGGCCGCGTGGCCGTGCGCTTTGTCGACACGCCGGGGCTGGAAGATTCCGTTGCGCTGCTCGACTACATGCAAACGCTGTCCGCCGAAACCCGGCCCGAACGCGTGCGCGCCTTCCTGGCTGGCCCCGAGGCGCGCGCCAGCTTCGAACAAGAGGCCAAGGTGCTGCGCGAACTGCTGGGCGCCGCCGACGCGGCCATGGTCGTCATCGACACGCGCGAGCCGGTGCTGCCCAAGTTCCGCGCCGAGATCGAAATCCTCACCTGGTGCGCCAAACCCATCATGCCGGTGCTGAACTTTGCGCGCGACCCCGCCAGCCGGCGCGACGCCTGGCACCAGATGCTGCTGGAATCCGGCCTGCACGCGCGGGTGGAATTCGACGTGGTGGCGCCCTTCATCGGCTCTGAACGCCAGCTGTACGCCGACATGGCCACCCTGCTGCCCGCGCGGCGCCAGCAGTTGGGCGACATCGTCGATGCGCTGGCGCTGCAGGCGCGCGATCGGCAACTGGCCGCCTGCAAGGCCGTGGCATCCACCCTGATCGACGTGGCCGCCATGCGCCGCGCCCTGCCAGCCGAAGAATTTGCCGACGAGCTGAAGCAAAAAGCCTTTGTGCGCGCCTTTCAGGACGACGTGCGGCGCCACGCCCGCCGCGCAGCGGACGAGCTGCTGTCGGTCTACGCCTTTCGCGCCACCGACGCCGAGCTGGCCGAGCTGCCCCAACTGGCCGGCCGCTGGGAAGACGATTTGTTCAACCCCGAGCTGCTGAAAGCCGCCGGCAAGCGCCTGGGCCTGGGCGCCATGATTGGTGCCGGCATCGGTGCCGTGGCCGACGTGGCCATGGCCGGCCTGTCGCTGGGCGCCGCCACCACGCTGGGCGCCACCCTGGGCGGTGCGGCGTCGGGCGGCTGGCGCCCGCTGTGGCGCAAGATGGAAAACCGCCTCAACGGCGTGCAAGAGCTGACCGTGGAAGACCCGGTGCTGCTGGTGCTGGCCGACCACCTGCTGGACTTGGCGCGCGCCCTGGCGCAGCGCGGACATGCCGCCCAGCACCGGCTGCAGCCAGCCCATGCCCCTGAATCCGCACCCGCGCACCATCTGCAAGCCAACGTGCAGGCGCTGCGCGCTGCCCGGGGCCACCCTGAATGGGAAAACAGCGCGCGCCGTGCCGGCGACGACCCCGACCGGCAGGCGCTGGAGGCCGAAATGGCTGGGCGGCTGAGCGCACATCTGGTGTCATGATCCAGCGCAATACGTAACAAAATGCGATCTGTAAGGTCTTTCGTCAGGTTTAGTTCTGGCAGGAAGGCCCATGAAAAAGTTTCTTGTGCTGATCGCACTGTGCTTCGGCGCGGTCGGTCAATTGATGGCCGCCAACGTGCTGGTGGTCGGCATCAACGCCACGGCATCGTTCACGCCGTATACCACCCTGGCAGTGAATGACATTGGCGACACCCTGAGCGCCTCGGGGCACAGCGTGACCAAGCTGGTGCTGACCGGCGCCACCACCGGGCAGATTGCCACGGCGCTGTCGGGTGCCAGCTATGACCAGGTGTTTTTCCTCGACATGGCCGATCAGCTTTTGCTGAACGCCGCCGACACGGCCGCCATCGCGAGTTTCTGGAATGCACACAGGGGACTGGTGGTCGATGGCCGTTCCTATGGCTATGCCTTTCAACCGACGGAGCCCTCTGGGCAGGCGCTGATCCGTAACGTGGCCAGCGCCTTCGCGCTCACGGGTGGCGGCGTCTGGATCGGCACGGACGACGCGCCCGCTTGGGTGCGCAACGGCAATGCCATCCTGAGCGCCATCGGGGCGAACCCCGTCACCGGCAACTACAGGCTGCCCATCAATTCCGGCGATCCCAGCTCGGTGCTGCTGCAGGGCGTCACGCCGGCCAGCCTGTGGGGGGCGGCCGGGGTGGGCACGATTGTCAGCACGCCGGGGGCGGCTCCGGTGGGCATGCAGCCCAACGGTATCGAGATGTTCATGCACCTAGGCAACGACACGGGCGGCACGCTTACGCCCTTCATCTCGGCCAGCTTTCCTCTGACTGGGCCCGCCGCGCCCGTGGACGTTCCCGTCAACCAGCCCTGGGCACTGGTGCTACTGGCGCTGGCCTTGGCCGCCGCCGCGGGCCTGACGCGCCGGCGCCGTGGGTGAGCCGGATTGAACCAGGCAAGCCGCGCGCTGGGCGGCGCTTGGGTAGCGGCCCCAACGTGGGCAGCTTGCCACGCGCGGGTGCGGCAATGTGCCGCAATGGCCTTGGATTCGCGCTGCATGCTTGACAAAGGTGACCGCTGGGGCAGACTTAGCCTGTTACAGGCCATGAATTGCCAGAAAATCACGCCATGAAGAAGACCGCTACCCTTTTTGCCGCCCTGACCTTGGCCGTCGGCGCCCAGGCCGGCTGCTACACCGTCATGGGCCCCAAAGGGCAGGTGTTGTCAGAAAGCCGCACGCCACCAGTGAACATGGCTTACCAGCTGCACCAGACCGTGCCCTACGCCTACGGCCAGGGCGCCACCATGGTGTTTGGCATTGCCGATCCCAACTGCGGCGCTGAGCTGGACCGCTACTACGACCTGAAAACCGCCCCGGTGGTGTACGAGGCACCGCGCAAGGCGGTGCACAAGGGCAAGGCCAAGCGCAAGAAGGCACGCGCCCACCGCCGCGACCGCGGCTAAGCCGTCGGTGCCAGGCCCGCAGCCAAGCAGCGGCCCTAAGCGCTAGTTCAATCTCTCCTCGCGGGTGTGTGGGCATGGCCTCGGGCGGTCGGCTTCGTTGCCAATCCCTGCCATTCCACCCGATATTGCCCCGCGGTATGGCTGCGGTTGGCGCTTCGCAGCCCATCCCGATCCATAGGCACCAGCCCTCGCGCTGAGGCCTTGAACACGCTTTAAGCGGCCACACCAAACGGGGCTTTCGCCCCGTTGCTTTTTTTACCGACTGAATCTTGGCCGCCCGGCCCCTGCTTGCCACGCTGCAGGCCGCGCCAGTGCTGCGCCGCGCGCGGTGCGCTGCGGGTTACCCATTGGTTTTGACACGCGGCGCAGCGTGGGCCAGCATTCGTGCTTTCAGGGATCGGGGGTCGGGCGTTGCACGTAACGCCACAGGAGGTTGGCGCATGGCTGAGATTGACAAAGCTTTCTCGGGGTCGATTCCGAAGTTCTACGACGTACTGACGGTGCCCTTGATCTTTGAATCCTACGCGGCCGACATGGCCGCGCGGGTGGCGGCGCTGGCGCCGCAGGCGGTGCTGGAAACGGCCGCCGGCACCGGCGCGGTGACCCGCGTGCTGGCGCCGCGCCTGGCCGCCGATGCGCGCTACGTGGTGACCGACCTGAACCCCGCCATGCTCAATTACGCCGCCGAGGCGCAGGGCGCCGATGCCCGCATCGAATGGCGGCAGGCCGACGCGCTGAAGCTGCCATGGGACGACGCCAGCTTTGACGTGGTGCTGTGCCAGTTTGGCGCCATGTTCTTCCCCGACCGCAGCGCCGGTTTTGCCGAGGCGCGCCGGGTGCTGAAACCGGGCGGGCGCCTGATCTTCAGCGTGTGGGACCGTATCGAGGAAAACGTGCTGGCCGACGAGGTGACGCGCGCGCTGGCTGCGGTGTTTCCGGACGATCCGCCGCTGTTTCTGGCGCGGGTGCCGCACGGTTACCACGACGTGGCGCAGATCCGCGAAGACGTGCGCCAGGCGGGCCTGACCGACATCCAGATTGAGACGCGCGATGAGATGAGCCGTTCGCCATCGGCGCGCGAAGTGGCCACCGCGTTCTGCCACGGCACGCCGCTGCGCATGGAGATCGAGACGCGCAACCCGCAGTGGCTCAGCCTGGCCACCGACCGCGTCGCCGATGCCATCACCCGCCAATACGGCAGTGGCCCGGTGGCGGCACGGATGCGCGCCCACATCGTCACGGCAACGGCTTAAGCGCGTGTTCAATGTCTCTGCGCGGGTGTGTGGGCATGGCCTCGGGCGGTCTGCTTCGTTGCCAATCCTCGCCATTCCACTCGGAATGACCACGCGGTCTGACCACCCGGTATTGCTGCGGTTTGCGCTCGCAGCCCATGCCGATCCACATTCCCCAGCCCTCGCGCCGAGAGGTTGAACACGCTCTAAGACGGGCCAGGCACGGGTTCAGCCGGGCGTGCGGTGGCCGGTTGCGGCAGGCCCGTCCACCGCCGCGCAGGGGGCATCCGGCGTGGCGTGCCGGAAGGGCGAGCGCTCGTCCAGGTGCGCCAGGTAGCGGTCAATGCCTTCACTCTCGCGCTCCAAAAAGCGTTCCACCGCATCGGCAAACGCCGGGTGGGCCAGCCAATGCGCGCTGGGCGTGGCCACGGGCATCAGGGCGCGGGCCATTTTGTGTTCGCCCTGCGCGCCGCCTTCAAAGCGCGCCACGCCCTGCGCAATGCACCAGGCCAGCGGCTGGTAGTAACAGGCTTCAAAGTGCAGGCTGTCCACCCGCGCCAGCGCGCCCCAGTAGCGGCCATAGGCGACCGGGGTTGGGGATTGATGGTCAAATTGGCCTTCAGCGCACGTTCTGCCTGCGCTGATAGCTATCAAACTGGTAGCTATCGGCTGGCCGTTGTGCTCGGCCACGAACAGCACCCAGTCCTCGGCCATGTCGCTGGCCATGCGCTGGAAGAAGCCGGGCTTCAGGTACGGCGCGTTGCCGTGTTCCAGGTAAGTGCGTTCGTAGCAGCGGTAGAAAAATGCCCAGTCGGCGGCGCTGATGTCGGCGCCGCGCGCCCAGCGGAAAACCACGCCCGCATCGGCCACCTTGCGCCGCTCCTGGCGGATTTTCTTGCGCTTTTCCTGGTTCAGCGAAGCCAGGAAATCGTCGAAGCTGGTGAAGGGGATCTGGGTGTCGGGGTGCTCGTTCTTCCAGTGGAACTGCACCTGCTGGCGTTGCATCAACCCGGCGGCGTCGCAGGCGGCCAGGTCGTCCTCGTCGCCATACAGCAGGTGCAGCGACGACAGTTGCATGGCGCCGCACAGCTCGATCAGCGCGCCGGCCAGCGCTTCGCGCGCGGCGGCGTCGCGCGCCAACAGGCGCGAGCCGGGCACGGGCGTGAAGGGCACGGCAACCAGCGCCTTGGGGTAGTAGTGCAGGCCGTTTTCGGCGTAGGCATTGGCCCAGGCCCAGTCGAACACGTATTCGCCATACGAATGCGCCTTGATGTACAGCGGGCAGGCGGCGACCAGTTCCGCGTTGCCCTCGGGCCCCGACCACAGCATCACGAAGCGCGGCGTCCAGCCCGTATCCGGCACGGCGCTGCCGCTGCTGTGCAGGGCGGCCAGGTAGGCGTGGCGCATGAAAGGCGTGGGCGTGCGCTGGCGCGCCAGCAGCGAATCCCAGGCGGCGGGGTCGATCGTGGTGGGGTCATCGACAAGCTGCAGACGCAGCGCGTTACCATGCTTGGCAGAACGTTTTTCTGACACTGTCCATGAGCCTCAAGATTGCGGTCGCCCAATTCAATTTCGTCGTCGGTGACATGGCCGGCAACGCACGGCGGATCATCGATGCTGCGCAAACCGCCTATGCCCAGGGCGCGCGGCTGTTGCTGACGCCTGAGCTGTCGATCTGCGCATACATCGCCGAAGACCTGTTTTTGCGGCCATCGTTCATCGCCGCTTGCGATGATGCCGTGAAAACGATTGCCCGCGAGACGGCAGGGTTGACTGGCATGGCCATCGTGGTGGGCCACCCGATCGGGCGCGGGCAGCAGGGCAAGAGCGTGTCGACCAGCCAGCGCACCAATTCGGCCAGCGTGATTCAGGACGGGCGGGTGATCGAAACCTACGCCAAGCGCCTGCTGCCCAATTACCAGGTGTTCGACGAGCGGCGCTACTTCGTGCCGGGGCAGGGCACCTGCGTGTTTCAGGTGGGCGGGGTCAGCGTGGGCCTGTTGATCTGCGAAGACGCCTGGTTTGACGAGCCGGCCGAGCTGGCCCGGGAAGCCGGTGCCGAGCTGCTGGCCGTCATCAACGCATCGCCCTTCCATGTGGGCAAGGGCTACGAGCGCGAAGCCATGATGATCGAGCGCGTGCAGCGCTGCGGTTTGCCGCTGGTGTACGCGCACCTGGTCGGCGGGCAGGACGAGGTGGTGTTTGAAGGCCAGTCGTTCGCCGTGGGCGCTGATGCGCAACTGGCTGGCCGCGCCCCCAGTTTTGAAGAAAAACTGTTCTTTGTGCAGGTGGAGCGGGCGCCGCAAGCTCTGCAATTGATAGCAGACACAGCCCCCGCGCGCGACAACGACGCCGATCTGTGGGATGCGCTGGTGCTGGGCCTGCGCGACTACGTGCACAAGAACGGCTTCAGGACGGTGGCGCTGGGCCTGTCCGGCGGCATTGATTCGGCGCTGGTGCTGGCGCTGGCGGTGGATGCGCTGGGCAAGGACAACATCCATGCGGTGATGATGCCCAGCCCCTACACCGCCGGCATCAGCCTGGAAGATGCGCAGGACATGGCGCAGCGCGTGGGCGTGCGCTACGACGTGCTGTCGATCGTGCCCGAGTTCGAGGCCTTCAAGGCTTCGCTGCAGCCGCTGTTCGGCGGCAAGGCGGAAGACACGACCGAAGAGAACATCCAGGCGCGCATCCGTGGCGTGATGCTGATGGCGCTGTCCAACAAGCACGGCCACCTGATCCTGACCACCGGCAACAAGAGCGAGTACGCGGTGGGCTACTGCACGCTGTATGGCGACATGTGCGGCGGCTTCGCCCCCATCAAGGACGTGCTGAAGACCAAGGTGTTCGAGCTGGCGCGCTGGCGCAACGCCCACGACCCCTTCAAGACCGGCAGCGATCCGATCCCCGAGCGCATCATCACGCGCCCGCCCTCGGCCGAACTGCGCCCCGACCAGACCGACCAGGACAGCCTGCCGCCCTACGAGGTGCTGGACGCGATCATCGCGCGCTACATGGAAAACGATGTCAGCGTGGCCGAGGTGGTGGCCGAGGGGTTTCAGCCTGCCGATGTCGAGCAGGTGGCGCGCCTGATCCGCATCAACGAATACAAACGCCAGCAGGCTGCGGTGGGCACGCGCGTCACCCACCGCAGCTTTGGCAAGGACTGGCGTTATCCTATTACCAACCGGTTCAGGGGTTGAGTGCCCAAAACACGGTGGCGCACCGCCGCCGCACCCTGTTTCCCAGTCCACTTTGATCTTCAGGAGCTCCCATGAAACAAATCACCGCCGTCATCAAGCCCTTCAAGCTGGAGGAAGTGCGCGAGTCGCTGGCGGAAGTGGGCGTCACCGGCCTGACAGTGACCGAGGTCAAGGGCTTCGGCCGCCAGAAAGGCCACACCGAGCTGTACCGCGGTGCCGAGTACGTGGTCGACTTTCTGCCCAAGGTGAAGATCGAAGTGGTGATGCCCGACGGTGACGTGGACCGCTGCGTGGAAGCCATCGTCAAGGCCGCGCGCACCGGCAAGATCGGCGACGGCAAGATCTTCGTGACGCCGGTGGAGCGCGTGGTGCGCATCCGCACCGGCGAAGAGGACGACGCGGCGGTCTGAACCGCCTGAACCGCCTGAACCGCCTGAACCGTCTGGTCGATTTGGCGTAAGCGCAGTCGGCCCAGGCCAAGCGCGTTCGCCATAACCCCCAAGTTGCTCGCTGCCGCATCGCCCGGACGCGGCCGGGCGCGGTCGCGTCCGAAGCTGAAGTGCGCTGGCGCAGCGTCAGGCCCAGCCAATTCCCCGCGTGCGTCGCGGAGCATTCAAGACGGATGCAGAGGCTTTGTTGGCTATTTGGTTGTTACAAATACGGGGTTTAGCGGTGTTGACACAGCGCGCGGCCATGCCCGCCAAATGCCCTTTCACCGGATCGATCCTGGCTGAGGCCGCCAAGGCGCCGAACGCAAAAGCGGGCGATTCGGCGACCCAATCTGCTTTGCTGCGCCCGACCGGCTTGCGGGCTGGCAGCCCAGGAGGGCCTGCGCTATCCATGACTTTGAGCCCGGGCCTTGCCGCTGGCGCGGCTTTCTGAGGGAGGAACGCGTTTACGCAACGCCGTGACTTATGACCAACGTCAAGACCGTTGATGTTGGTAGACTGAATCGTTACCAAACATATCAGCCTTGCCCCAGGAATTCACGGCCTTATGCACCCCAATCTGATGCAGAACAAACTCCAATGGTTGACCGTATTGATGGCGGCCACGTACCTGACTGCGTGCGGTGGCGGCGATGGTACGGATGCGTCCACGTCAGCGCCAGTGACAGTCACGGCGCCTGTTGGGGCCCCGGTTCCCCCTCCGGTTGGAACGCCGGGTTCCGGCCCGGTTGAACCGTTGCCGAGTCCAGCGCCTGTGCCAGCCCCGGCGCCCACGCCGACCCCGGCACCAACACCCACGCCGGCCCCGGGACCAGCACCCACGCCGGCTCCGGGACCAACACCCACGCCGGCTCCGGGACCAACACCCACGCCGGCTCCCGCGCCTACTCCAACGCCAGCACCTGCTCCGACGTCTGCCGCACGAATCGCCTCCATTGACCTGGTGCAGTCGCACATTTATCCGTGGGACGATGCCAAGATGAAGGTGGTGGCCGGCAAAGACCTGCTGGTCAAGGTCAATGTCACCACGACGACGCCTGCTGAGGCGCTGCCGGACGGTACCTTGGTGGTGACCAATGCGGCGGGTACCACGCTGGCCACACTGCCATTGAACAAACCCACCGGCGGCGTGGGCAGCAGCGTCCCTGCTCGCCCCGACATGGCTTTGGCTTACACCGCCCGGCTGACCGCAGGCACCGTCGCCGCTGGCATCAAGCTGTCGGCCAGTCTGACCGGAAATGGGCAGGCGGCCACCGTCGCCACCCCTGTGGTGCAAGTTGCGCCCCACATTCGAATCGTGGCAGTGCCGATTGCGTATGCCGACGATGCCAATGGCACGCCAGGGCGGGTGGGTGTGCCCTTGCCGGCGGCAACGGTCCAAACGGGATTCCTGGATCGCGCCCCCCTGGCGCAGGTCACCTACGAGATTCGGTCCACGCCGATCGCGCTCGACTACCCGCGCGGTACGGCGGGCAAGGATACGCTGGCGGACATATTGGCATTGATGGTCAAGGAGCGGACCGCCGATCCTGACAAAACGCTGCCGCTTTATTACTCAGGCACGCATTACGGGCCCAATGGCGGCGGCCTGGGCTACATGCCGGGTTATGCCAATTCGTTGGGTGATTGGGGGGGTAACGCCAACAACATGCTGGGCACTTTCCTCCATGAGCACGGGCACAACTTCAGTGTGCACCATGCCCCAGCCTGTATAGGCACGGCTGGTTTCGATGCCAGCTTCCCCTATGACGGTGGCATGTTGGGCAACGCAGCGCGTGCCATCACGCCGTTCTTCATGAGCCAGGGCCTGACCCAGGCGCTGGTCGATCCCACCGCGCAGACCGATCGCATGGGTTACTGCTTCCCTGCCGCCAGGGCGCTCTCCGACTACAGTTTCATGAAGGCGTTCAACTACCTGAGTACGCAGTTCGTCAAGGAAGGGAAATCTGCCGCGCAGGTGCAGGACCTGATCTACCTGTCGGGCACCTTCGAAACCAACGGTACCGTGACCTTCAATCCCGTCGAGGGGCTGACCGGGGTGGCGGACAGCGCTCAGACCGGCGATTGGTCCGTGCGGATCACGGCCACCAGCGGCCGCGTCTACACCTATCCGATCGAGATCAAGGAGCTTTCGCACGCCCCCGAGCGGCACTTCACGATCGCCGTGCCCAACCCCGGGCCATTGGTGGCGGTGGAGTTGATCAACACCCAGCAGCAGGTCGTCAAGCGGCAGGCGACCACACTGGCCAAGGCTGCCAGCACGCAGTCAACGGGGGTGCAATGGAGCGAAGCCAACGGCCGCATGGTGGCGACCTGGGATACGCAGGCGTTCTCTCAGGTGGTGGTCAAGTGGATCAAGGACGGCCGTTCCGTCACCCTGACCAATCCGCGCCAGGGCGGAAGCCTGAGCGTCAACACGCGGACCTTGGGCGCGGGTGGCGAGTTCGAGTTCAGTCTGTCCGACGGCCTGAACACCACGCGCGTGCGCTACCGCCGTTGAGGCGCACACGGGGGCGACACCCAGCGCGCTGGCGCAGCACAGGGGCGGGGCGCCCTGTGCGGTGCAGCCTGCGGGCGAGGGCCAGGCGCCCAAACGATGAAAATCGGCCCGCGCGTCCTGTGATCAAGGCCACGCTGTAAAGCGCCTGTGCTGGCGGTGCCGCCTTGAACGCGGCGCCAATGCGGCGATGCCCCTCCGCGTGGCAGCGCCGCCTGTCGCTGTTGATGGCGCGCCGACCTGCTGTGGATTGCGCTGCGCTGAGAGAACTACGCCATGCCGCCCGGGCCCGCCCGCTGTGTACCTGGCGACGGCTTCACGGGCGCCGGCCATGAATTCCGGCCATGAATCGCTTCGACCTGTGGCTGGTCTGGCCTGGGCTGCGGTGAATCGCTACCAGGTGGCGGACACCGCCAGACCCAATGCCGTCGCCACCTGCATCGGTATCAGCATCGCCATTTGCAATGATATTGATAGCTGCCAGCGCTTGCCTGACAAGCGCAAGAGGCTGTTTTCTTCTGTATTTCAGCCGCCGGATCGGCAAGGCGCCGGGCAGGGCGACGCGTCAGCGCGACGACTCTGGGAACGGCTTTGGCACGGCAAGGCCGCGCGCCGTCATCACCTGACGCACGCGGTCGGGGTAGTCGCTGATGATGCCGTCCACGCCCCATTCGATCAGGCGCTGCATGTCGGCGGTTTCGTTCACCGTCCAGGGAATCACCTTCAGGCCAAGTCGCTGCGCTTGCCGCACGGCGTCAGCGTCCAGGCTGGCGAAGTTGGGTGACCAGATGGCGCCGCCAGCGGCCTTCACCATGTCGGGCACGCTGGGGTAGTCGGCGCGCCGCAGCCCGGCCGTCCACAGCGGCGAGGCAACGGAATCGTTGCTGCGCGTGCGAACGGTGAGGTAGGCCGTGGGCAGGCCGGGCGCCTGCTTTTGCGCCAGCGCCAGGGTGCGCCAGTCAAAGCTTTGCAGGGTGACGCGCTGGTCCATGCCGGTCTCGCGCACCACGCGCAGGATGGCGCTGACCACGGCTTCGGGCGTGGCGGTTTCCTGCGGCTTTTCGGGGTTCAGCTTGGTTTCGATGTTGAAGCGCACGTCCGTGGCGCCCAGCGCCTTCACCCGTTCGAACAGCGCCGCCAGCGTGGGCAGCTTTTCGCCGTCGTGCGGCTGCTGCTGCGGAAAGTTGCGCGCCGTGGGGCTGCCATCGCGCGCGCGGCCCACGTCGTAGGTTTGCAGCTCGGCCAGGGTCAGGCTGTGGATCAGCGGCGTGGGCGCGGTCAGCCAGGCGCCCTGGTCGTTGCGCGCCATATCGGGCGGCAAGTGGGGGTCGTGCGCGATCACCGGCACGCCGTCGGCCGTCAGGGCGATGTCCAGCTCCAGCGTGGTCACGCCCACGGCCAGGGCGCGGTCGAAGGCGACCAGGGTGTTTTCAGGCGCCAGGCCGCGTGCGCCGCGGTGTCCCTGCAGATCAAAGCCGAAGGCCAGCGCCGGCAGCACGGCCAGCGCGGCAGCCAGCCCGAACAGGTGCTGCGCGGCAAAACGACGGGGTAAGCAAGCCAATGGCATGGGGCAGTCTTTCATTGACGCGGCCTTTGTTCTGGCCGGTTGCGGTTGATCCATGCGCGCAGCGGCAGGGCGATAGGCGTACGGCGGCAAGGCGATGGCACGGGCACATGCTAGCCCGGCGCTGCGTCCCGTGGGTGACAAAGCTTGTGCCATCGGTGGCACAGGCGCGCGCTAGCATGCAGCTGACAAGACAACCGGAGACAAGCTGCCATGCGTCCGCACTACAAGTTCTGGCCCGCGCGCCTGCCGCACGCCATCACACCGCCCGCCACTTCGCTGTGGGCCAATTTGGCGATCAGCGCGCGGCGCTATCCCGACCAGGCGGCCACGGTGTTCTTTGGCCGGCGGACGAGCTACATGCAGTTGAAGCGCTCGGCCGAGCGCCTGGCGGCGTGGCTGCAGTCGGTGGGTGTGCGCAAGGGCGACCGCGTGCTGCTGGACATGCAGAACTCGCCGCAGCTGGTGGTGGCGCATTTCGCCATCCTGCGCGCCGATGCGGTGGTGGTGCCGGTCAACCCGATGAACCGGGCCGAAGAGCTGAAGCACTACATCAGCGATGCGGATGCCAAGGTGGCCATCACCACCGGCGATCTGGCCGCTGAACTGGCCAGCGCCAGCAATGCGTTGCCCGAGGCGCAGCGCCTGTCGCACCTGCTGGTGACGCAGTTCACCGATGGGTTTGACGCCGATGTGCAAGGCGAAGATGCCCCGCCCGAGGCTTGGCGCGACTGGCTGCTGGCGCGCCACCCGCTGCCCGCGCTGGCGGGCGGCGCGGTGGCGGCGTGGACGGACGCGCTGGCGTGGGACGGCCCGCTGGCGCCCACCACCGCCGGGCCGCAGGATTTATCCATCCTGCCCTACACCAGCGGCACCACCGGCCTGCCCAAGGGTTGCATGCACACGCACGCGTCGATCATGCACAACGCCGTCGCGGCCAATCTGTGGGGCGGCGTGACGATGCAGACCGTGGCGCTGGTGGTGGTGCCGATGTTCCATATCACCGGGCTGGTGGCGCTGCTGCACACCGTGGTCTATGGCGGCGGCACCATGGTCGTCATGCCGCGCTGGGACCGCGAGCTGGCCGGCCGGCTGATCTCGCGCTGGCGCGTCACCAACTTCACCAACATCCCCACGATGTGGATCGATCTGCTGGCCAGCCCGCGCTTTGACCAGTACGACCTTGGCAGCCTGGTCAGCACCAGTGGCGGCGGTGCGGCCATGCCCGCCGCCGTGGCCCAGCGCCTGCAGGACACCTACGGCCTGCGCTACGCCGAAGGCTACGGCCTGACCGAGACCGCCGCGCCGTCGCACCAGAACCCGCTGGAACATCCCAAGCAGCAGTGCCTGGGCATTCCCTTTGTCAGCACCGACGCGCGCGTGGTCGACCCCGAAACGCTGCAGGAAGTGCAGCAGGGCGAGCAGGGCGAAATCGTGATTCACGGCCCGCAGGTGTTCCAGGGCTACTGGAAGCGGCCCGACGCCACCGCAGCGGCGTTTTTCGAGCTGGAAGGCAAGCGCTTCTTTCGCTCGGGCGATCTGGGGCGGGTGGACGAAGACGGTTACTTTTTCATCACCGACCGGCTGAAAAGGATGATCAACGCCAGCGGCTTCAAGGTGTGGCCGGCCGAGGTGGAGGCGCTGATGTACCGCCACCCCGCCATTGCCGAAGCCTGCGTGATCGCCACGCAGGACGACTACCGGGGCGAATCGGTCAAGGCCGTGGTGGTGCTGCGCCCCAGCCACCGCGATCTGGTGACCGAGCAGGACATCGTCGACTGGTGCCGCGCCAACATGGCGGTGTACAAGATTCCGCGCACGGTGCAGTTTGCCGACGCGCTGCCCAAGAGCGGCTCAGGCAAGGTGATGTGGCGCCTGCTGCAGGAAGCCGAGGCGCGCCAGGGTGCGGTGCCCCAGTCTTGATACTATCTAAACGATAGCTGCTTGCGCCCGTGGATAGGGCGCTGCAGGCATAAAACGTTCGAATTCTGTGCCGGTCAATCTTCCGTTGGCCGTTCGTTCATCTTGCGCAAAAAGAAGCGGATGAACCAGACGGCCATGAACAGCATGAAGATGATGCCGGAAATGCTCATCAGCCCATAGTCGGTGCCAAACAGGTCTTGCCACAGCTTCATCGTGCGCTCCTCTTGCGGTTATTCAGGTTCAGTGAAGCCAGAGTTTGGCGGCTGATGCGTCGGCAGGGTTGACCCACATCAGGTGCCCGCCCGAACCACTGCGCCAGCGTGCGCGCAAGTTGCGTTTGATCAAACAGATGGCGGGGCCGGCGGCGCTGAAGAAGGCGCGGCGGCAGCAGCAGAAACAGCGGACGGCGCCGCAGGCGCAGCCGGCCCGGCGCCGCCGTGCGTACCCAGGTACTGCCCCGCGGTGACGCCCATCGACACGTAGATGCTGGTCACCCCTTCGATGCCCACATCGGCCGGCACCACCCAGTGCGCCGGCACAAACAACAGGCCGCCGCCCACCGGCACCGGCGCCGTGGGCACCAGCACGCCGTGAAAGGGCTGGCCGCCCATGTCGATCGGCTGGGGCGTGGTCAGCAGGCCCAGCACCACGGTGGTGGTGGCCGCCTCGCCCTCGGCGGGTGGCCCGCCAAAGTGCAGCCAGACCGGGCTCATCGAACGCTGGCCGTCTTCCTTGGACTTGCTCAGCAGGCCCACCAGGCGCTGCACCACGTCGTACACCGTGCGCACCACCGGTATGCGCTGGATCAGCGACTGGAACAGGCTGTTGGCGCCGCGCTGCAGGCCGGTTTCCACCATCAGGCCAAAGCCGTACACCAGCGCCAGCGTGACCAGCAAGCCGGCCAGGTAGCCCGTCACCGTGGCGCTGGAACCCACGCCCAGGCCAATGCGCGTCAGCAAACTGCCGAACAGGCTGGCCGGCCCCAGCCATTCGGCCGCCAGCCGTGTGACCCAGACCAGCAGCACCAGCGTGGCCGCGAACGGCAGCAGCGCCAGCATGCCGGTCAGCAGCGGGCGCAAGGGTTGAAAGCGTTTGCGCGGGTCCATGTGGGGCGCCATTGTGCCCGGCAGACGTGTCCGGGTGTTTGGCCTGGCGGTTGGGCGGGTGGGTTTACACCTTTTCAGTCCTGGGCGCCGGGCGGGCGCAGGTAGATCTGGTCGGACCAGGTGGCCAGCCACTGCGGGCGAAAGGCCACGCTGATGGCGGCGAACATGCCGGCCAGAAAACCATCGCCCCAGGCGATCAGCCAGCGCGCCACCAAGGCCAGATCGGGCGGCACGTCGGCCACCAGCACCTGCCCCGCCCACTGCGCCAGCACACCCGCCGTGAACACGCACAACACGGTGCCCAGGAAGGCCCGCCCCAGGATGTAGACAAACATGTTGTGCGGCAGCCAGCGCCGAATCGCCATGCCCAGCCCGAAGGACAGCGTGGCCGGC
>JAGOEM010000166.1 GCA_017997715.1 Ottowia sp. | reverse complement strand
ATCAGCGCCAGCGTGCCGGCCATCAGTGCTTCGACCTGGGGCAACAGGAACTCCTCTGTGCTGGCGTCGGTGTGCATGGGTTCAGATCCTACGAATAAGCGGGGGCTGCATCGCACGCAGCTTGGGTTCAGTATATGCGAACGATTCTCATTTGATTTAAAGATAGACCAAGAGTTGTGGGATTTGGTTAACCCAGGTTGACTTGCCTCAGCCGCGCCCGCCGTGTCGCCCCGGCGTCCGGCGCTCGGCGGTGTCAGGCTGGCCGTGCGATGCGGACAGCCATAATTGCCCGCACATTCAACCAGCGCGCCGCATTGACGGCGCCGCACGCCAGGAGGCATTTCATGCAGATCAAGGACAAGGTTTTCATCGTCACGGGCGGCGCTTCGGGCCTGGGCGAAGGCACGGCGCGCATGCTGGCGCGTGAAGGCGGCAAGGTGGTGATTGCCGACATGCAGGTCGAAAAAGGCGAGGCGGTGGCCAAGGACATTGGCGGCGCGTTCGTCAAGTGCGATGTCAGCAGCGAAGCCGACGGCCAGGCGGTGGTCGCCAAGGCGCTGTCGCTGGGCAAGCTGTTTGGCCTGGTCAACTGCGCGGGCATCGCGCCGGCCGAAAAAACCGTGGGCAAGAACGGCGCGCACAAGCTGGACGTGTTCACCAAGACGATCATGGTCAACCTGGTGGGCAGCTTCAACATGATCCGCCTGGCGGCCGAGGCGATGAGCAAGAACGAGCCCGAAAGCACGGGCGAGCGCGGCGTGCTGATCAGCACCGCCAGCGTGGCCGCCTACGACGGCCAGATCGGCCAGGCCGCCTACAGCGCCAGCAAAGGCGGCGTGGTGGGCATGACGCTGCCGATCGCGCGCGATCTGTCGCGCAACGGCATCCGCAACATGACCATCGCGCCCGGCATCTTCGGCACGCCGATGCTGTTCACCATGCCGCAGGAAGTGCAGGACGCACTGGCCGCTGGCGTGCCCTTCCCCAGCCGCCTGGGCACGCCCGAGGACTACGCCAAGCTGGCCAAGCACATCATCGAAAACGACATGCTGAACGGCGAAGTGATCCGCCTGGACGGCGCGATTCGCCTGGCGCCAAAATGAAACCGCGCCCCAGCCTGCGCACCCCGCATTCGGTGGCGGCACGCGCGGCACTGGGGCGGCTGGTACCGGCGCCCACCGCCTAGCGCGGCAAGGCACCCTGGCATGTCCACCCGCCCCGAAACGCTTGACTTCCTGCTCGACCAACTGGGCGAGCTGCCGGGCTTGCGCACGCGCCGCATGTTTGGCGAGTACTGCGTTTACGTGGACGACAAGCCGGTGGCCTTTGTCTGCGATGACCAGCTGTACGTCAAACCGACAGCGACGGGCGAGGCACTGCTGCCCGAGCCGGTGTGGGGCAAGTTCTACGACAAGGCCAAGCCCCATCTGCTGCTGAGCGCCGTCCGCTGGGACGACCGCGATCTGCTGCGCGCCCTGCTGCTGGCCACCGCCGACGCCCTGCCGCGGCCCAAGCCCAAGGCGCCGCGCACGGCCGCCAAGGCCACCCGTAAAAAGCCGGCGGCTTCGCCCGCAGCCACAAAACCCCAGGCCGCGGGGCCCGCTGCGGCGGGCCAGTCTGCCAAGGCGGCCAAGCCCGCAAAGACTGCAAACGCTGCAAAAGCGAATAAGACGGCGACGCGCTGATTGCGCGTTTTTGCGCAGGCCATGCGTCAGCCGCGCGCAGGTGCAACGCCGCCTGCAACGCTGCCTGCAACGCCACTGGCTGCGGCGCGCCCGTGGCAGCCTCTGCCGACTGTGCTTGCGCCTGATGCCCGCGTAACGCCGTCTTACGCTTGGTCGCGTCGGTGCTGCGCACAAGCGCCGAATGCAGGCGGGAACATCCTGCGTTAACTATCTTATTGATAGCTATAAGCGCTCATCTGGCGGGCGCTATAACCTGATTTGACTCTGATACTGGCGAGCGCCCCAACGTGGCGCGCTAACATGCTGCACACCCACCTGTAACACCTGATTTGGAGTACCCCATGAACCGCACCCGTCTGTTCGCCCTGAGCGCCGTGACCGCCGCCGCGCTGTTGGCCGGTTGCGCCAGCAGCCGTTTTGACTACCAGGCGCCCAAGCCACCCGCCCAACCCGAAGCCGCCTCTGGCTGGACCGACAAACCCGGTTGGGCCACCGAAAAATTCGCCGTTGCCGCCGCCAACCCCCTGGCCACCGACGCGGGCTACCAGGTGCTGACGGCCGGCGGCACCGCCATCGACGCGGCCATTGCCGTGCAGATGGTGCTGGGCTTGGTCGAGCCGCAATCCAGCGGCATCGCCGGGGGCGCCTTCCTGCTGTACAGCACCGGCGGCGACGTGCAGGCCTGGGACGGCCGCGAAACCGCCCCGGCCGCCGCCGACGAAAAGCTCTTTCTGCTGCCCGACGGCAAGCCCATGGCGTTTCACGACGCGGTGGTGGGCGGCCGTTCGGTCGGCGTGCCGGGCGCCGTGCGCATGCTGGAAGCTGCGCACAAGGCGCATGGCCGCCTCGCCTGGGCCGATCTGCTGAAACCCGCGATTGACTTGGCCGAACGCGGCTTTCAGGTCAGCCCGCGCCTGAACACGCTGCTACAGTCCGAGAAGTTTCTGAAAAACGACCCGGTCGCCGCCCAGTATTTCTATGACGCCAGCGGCACACCCTGGCCCGTGGGCCACGTGCTGAAGAACCCCGAATACGCCCAGGTGCTGCGCGGCATTGCGGCGCGCGGCTCCAGCGCGCTGCTGGAAGGCCCGGTGGCGCAGGCCATCGTCGACAAGGTCACCAAGCACCCCAGCAACCCGGGCAAGCTCAGCCTGGCCGACCTGGCGGGCTACCAGCCCAAGCGCCGCACGCCGCTGTGCTACGACATGCTTTCGGGCGCCAACCAGCAGACCTACCAGGTGTGCGGCTTCCCGCCGCCCTCCTCTGGCGCCATCGCCTTGGGCCAAATCCTCGGCATCCTGGGCCAGACGCCCGGCGCCAAGCTGAAGCCCGACGCCGCCGGCCTGCCCACCGCCGATTGGCTGTACTTCTACAACGAAGCCGCGCGACTGGCGTTTGCCGACCGCGCGCAGTACGTGGCCGACCCCGACTTTGCGCAGCCCCCCGGCGGCGGCTGGATGAGCCTGCTGGCGCCCGGCTACCTAGCCGAGCGCGCCAAACTGATCGGCCCGCAAAGCCTGAAGGTGGCCCAACCCGGCCAGCCCGGCGCGGTCAAGACCAGTTTTGCACCCATGCCGGATCAGCCCGAATACGGCACCAGCCACATCAGCATCGTCGACGCGCACGGCAATGCGCTGGCCATGACGACGACGATTGAAGACCAGTTCGGATCGCGCCAGATGGTCAAGGGCTTTTTGCTGAACAACGAGTTGACCGACTTCAGCTTTGCCCCAACCGACGCCAAGGGCCAGCCGATCGCCAACCGCGTGCAGCCGGGCAAACGCCCGCGCTCGTCCATGGCGCCCACGCTGGTGTTCGAGAAAGCCGCCGACGGCAGCCGCGGCCCGCTGGTGATGAGCGCCGGCAGCCCGGGCGGCGCTTTGATCATCCACTACACCGCCAAGACACTGAACGGCGTCATCAACTGGGGCATGACGCCGCAGCAAGCCATTGACCTGCCCAACTTCGGCAACACCAACGGCCCCACGATGCTGGAGGAAAACAAATTCCCGCCCGCCACCGTGCAAGCGCTGCGCAACCGTGGCGCCGAGGTGCGCGAGATGAACATGACCAGCGGCCTGCAGGGCATCACCCGCACCGAAGTGCACGGCAAAAAACTGTGGCTGGGCGGCGCCGATCCGCGGCGTGAAGGCGTGGTGATGGGGGACTGATCGCGCAGACCGGTCAAAGCCACCGGACAGTCGGCAGCGCACCGCCAGCCTTCGCTGGCGTGCAAACCTGCAGCCGCTGCGCTTCGCTGGCTGAAAGAAGAAGCATTCGGTGCGGCGCAAACGCCCTGCCTGCCGCTTTCATCCGCCAACGCTTGGCCGCCTTCGAGGCGGCTTTTTTCCGGCCGGCCCCTCAAAAAAGCGCCATCAGGCGCACAACAAGAACCGCGCAGAGTGCCCGACCGGGCCGCTCAGCTAAGTATTAACCATCACTTAATACTGGGGGATGTTGCTAAGATGTTTCCAATAGCATCGCGCGTTAACCCAACAGGTGGGCAAACGGGTATCGGAAGTCGATAGAGGGTTACCCCCGCGGACCGGTCTCAATAGCCAGGCGACCCGAAGGCCTGACACGCGCGCTGCGAAAGCGCTGGTTGACTTGATTGACCAGCGCTTCTTTACAAGGAGATCTCACGATGGACATGAACAGAAGGCAGTTCTTCCGCGTCAGCGGGGCAGGACTTGCCGCATCCAGTCTGGTGGCGTTGGGCTTTTCGCCCACGGCCGCGCTGGCCGAAACGCGGCACTACAAGCTCGCGCGCGCCACAGAAACCCGCAACAACTGCACCTACTGCTCGGTGGGCTGCGGCCTGCTGATGTACAGCCTGGGCGACGGCGCCCGCAACGCGCTGGGCGATGTCATCCACATCGAAGGCGACCCCGATCACCCGGTCAGCCGCGGCAGCCTCTGCCCCAAAGGCGCCGGGCTGCTCGACTTCGTGCATTCGCCAGAACGCCTGAAGTACCCCGAGGTGCGCGAAGCCGGCACCAACGAATGGAAGCGCATCAGCTGGCACGATGCGATGGGCCGCATCACCAAGCTGCTGAAGGACGACCGCGACGCCAACTTCCAGGCGACCAACGCGGCCGGCCAAACCGTGAACCGCTGGCTGACCACCGGCATGCTGGCGGCGTCGGCCTCGTCCAACGAGGCGGGCTACATCACCCACAAGGTGATGCGCAGCATGGGATTACTGGTATTCGATAACCAGGCACGTGTTTGACACGGCCCGACGGTAGCCGGTCTGGCTCCGACGTTTGGCCGAGGCGCGATGACCAACCACTGGGAGGACATCAAAAACGCCGACGTGATTCTTGTGATGGGGGGCAATGCCGCTGAGGCACACCCGGTAGGTTTCAAGTGGGCGATCGAGGCCCGCAACAACAACAAGGCGAAGCTTGTCGTCGTGGATCCGCGTTTTACGCGTTCTGCGGCCATGAGCGACTTCTACGCGCCTGTGCGCGCGGGGTCGGACATCGCCTTCCTGGGCGGCGTGATCAATTACCTGATCAGCAACAACAAGATCCAGACGGAGTACGTGCGCCACTACACCAATGCCACGTTCATCGTGGGCGAGGCGTACCAGTTCAACGAAGGCATCTTCAGCGGCTACGACGAAGCCAAGCGCACTTACGACCCGTCCAGCTGGACCTACGAGAAGGACGAATCGGGCTTTGCCAAGATCGACATGACCATGGAGCACCCGCGCTGCGTGCTTCAGGTGATGAAGCGGCACTACGCCGGCTACACGCCCGAGATGGTCAGCAAGGTCTGCGGCACCAAGCCGGAAGACTTCCTCAAGGTGTGCGAATACATCGCCAGCACCGCCACGCCCGACCGCACCATGACCATCATGTATGCGCTGGGCTGGACGCAACACAGCACAGGCTCTGAGATGCTGCGCTGTGGCGCGCTGGTGCAGCTGCTGCTGGGCAACATCGGCGTGGCCGGCGGTGGCATGAACGCGCTGCGCGGTCACAGCAACATCCAGGGCCTGACGGACCTGGGCCTGCTCTCCAACATGTTGACGGGGTATATGTCCCTGGCGCGCGACAGCGAGCAGGAACTGACGCAGTACCTGGATGCGCGCGCCACCAAGCCACTGCGCCCGAACCAGACCAGCTATTGGCAGAACTATCCCAAGTTCTTTGTCGGCCTGCAAAAGGCCTGGTGGGGCGACGCGGCCACGGCCGAGAACGACTGGGCATTCCACTACCTGCCCAAGTGGGACATGCTGTACGACATCCTGCGTGCGTTCGAAATGATGAACCAGGGCAAGATGAACGGCTACATCTGCCAGGGCTTCAACCCGGTTGGGTCGTTTCCCAACAAGAAGAAGGTGATTGACGGGCTGTCCAAGCTGAAATTCCTGGTCACCATCGATCCACTGAACACGGAAACCTCCGAATTCTGGAAGAACCACGGCGAGTTCAACGACGTCAAGTCGGAAGACATTCAGACCACGGTGTTCAGGCTGCCGTCCACCTGTTTCGCGGAGGATGAAGGCTCGATCACCAACTCCAGCCGCTGGCTGCAGTGGCACTGGAAGGCGGCCCCGCCTCCGGGCGAAGCCAAGACCGACATCGACATCATGGCCGAGCTGTTCGTGCAGATGCGCGACATGTACAAGAACGACGGTGGCGCCTTCCCGGATCCGATGCTCAACCTGAGCTGGACCTACAAGGTTCCGCACATGCCTGGGCCTGACGAGTTGGCCAAGGAGTACAACGGCCGCGCACTGACCGATCTGACCGACCCCAACGACCCGACCAAGGTGCTCGTCAAGGCCGGCGAGCAGCTCAGCGGCTTTGGCCAGCTGCGCGACGACGGCAGCACGTCCAGCGGTTGCTGGGTTTATTGCGGGTCGTGGACGCAAGCGGGCAACCAGATGGCGCGGCGCGACAACAGCGACCCGTGGCACATCGGCCAGACGCTGAATTGGGCCTGGGCGTGGCCACTCAACCGCCGGATCCTGTACAACGGCGCGTCGATCAACCCCCAGACCGGCAAACCCTGGCGCGCCGACAAGCCGCTGGTGACCTGGAACGGCAAGACCTGGGGCGGCTCGGACGTGCCCGACATCGGCGTCACCGCCAACCCCACCCTGCCTGATGCCACGCGTCCCTTCATCATGACCGCCGAAGGGGTGGCGCGCCTGTTTGCGCCAACCGGCATGGCCGAAGGGCCATTGCCGACCCACTACGAGCCGCTGGAAACGCCGCTTGAAGTCAACCCGATGTACAAGGACCCTCGGGCCAAGTCCAACCCCGCTGCGCGCGTGTTCAAGAGCGATCTGGAAACCTTTGGCACGCCCAAGGACTTCCCGTACACCGCAACCAGCTACCGCCTGACGGAACACTTCCACTACTGGACCAAGAACGCGCGCTCGAACGCCATCATGCAGCCGCAGCAGTTCGTGGAAATCAGTGAAGTGCTGGCCAAGGAAAAAGGCATTGGCCATGGCGACTGGGTCAAGGTGTCGTCCAAACGCGGCTTCATCAAGGCGGTTGCCGTGGTGACCAAGCGCATTCCCGTGCTCGACTGCGGCGGACAGACGGTGCACACCGTCGGCCTGCCCAACCACTGGGGCTTTATCGGTCAAACCAAAAAGGGCTATCTAGTGAACACCCTCACGCCCTTTGTCGGAGACGCCAACACGCAAACGCCGGAGTACAAGTCGTTCACGGTCAATATCGAGAAAGCCTGAGGAGCCAGCACCATGTCCACGCTTCAATCCCTCGATATCGCCAAGCGCTCGGCCACCACCACGCCGTCGCCAGACGCGCGCCACCGCATTCCCGAAGTCGCCAAGCTGATCGACGTGTCCAGCTGCATCGGCTGCAAGGCCTGCCAGGTGGCGTGCATGCAGTGGAACGATCTGCGCGACGAAGTCGGCACCTGCCACGGCACCTACGACAACCCGATCGACCTCACCCCGCAATCGTGGACGGTGATGAAGTTCTCGGAGGTCGAAGTGACGCCAGGCCGCCTGGAGTGGCTGATCCGCAAGGACGGCTGCATGCACTGCGAGGATCCAGGCTGCCTGAAGGCCTGCCCGTCCCCCGGCGCCATCGTCAAGTACGCCAACGGCATCGTCGACTTCATCAGCGAGAACTGCATTGGCTGCGGCTACTGCGTCAAGGGCTGCCCGTTCGATGT
>JAGOEM010000344.1 GCA_017997715.1 Ottowia sp. | reverse complement strand
CCGGTGTTGGGGCCTTCGTCGCAGTCTTTCAGGCGCTTGTGGTCCTGGCTGGTGGCCAGCGCGACCACGTTCTTGCCATCGCACATCACGATGAAGCTGGCTTCCTCGCCCTGCAGGAACTCTTCGATCACCACCCGCGCACCGCCCTCGTTGTGCGACACGCCCAGGCTGTTGCCGCCCAGCATGTCGTCGATGGCGGCGTGCGCTTCTTCCTTGGTAGCGGCCACCACCACGCCCTTGCCGGCGGCCAGGCCATCGGCCTTGACCACGATGGGCGCGCCCAGCTTGTCGACATAGGCGTGGGCCGGCACCGGGTCGGTGAAGGTTTCATACGCCGCGGTGGGAATGCCGTGGCGCTTCATGAAGTCCTTGCTGAAGGCCTTGGAGCTTTCCAGCTGCGCCGCCGCCTTGGTGGGGCCGAAGATGCGCAGGCCGTGGGCGCGGAATTCGTCCACCACGCCAGCGGCCAAGGGCTGTTCTGGGCCGACCACGGTCAGGCCGATTTTTTCTTCCTGCGCCCATTCGCGCAGCGCCACCACGTCGGTGATGGGCACGTTCTGCAGGTTCTGCGACTGCGCCGTGCCGCCGTTGCCCGGCGCCACATACACCTGCTGCACCTTGGGCGATTGGGCCAGCTTCCAGGCCAGGGCGTGTTCGCGGCCGCCAGAGCCGATCACTAAGATTTTCATAACGAGGAGGGATTCAATCGTTGGTCAGCAAACCGCCGCAAAACGGATGCGGCGGCGTTTGCAAACAGCAGGCCGCCGCGCCGTTGGGGGCAGGCGGTGCCTGGTCAAGCCATGTCATGGGTTCATACGCGCCGCTGCGCAAGCACAGCGCCGCCCTGGAACGGATTTTGCCATTGACGCCCCCGCCGCTCCATGCCCTGCATGGCGCAAAGAGCGATCAGGGCCCCGTTCAAGGCCCGGGCGCCGCGGCCTTCTTTCTCTCATAGCCCTTGTAGGCTTGGCGCATCTTGGCGGCCAGTTGATCGGTGTCGGCTTGCTGCATGCGCTGCAGCACGGCTTGGCAGAACGGGGCGCCGCGCTCTCGGGCGGTCTTTGCATGCTGGTCGGCTATCTGGGTGACCAGGCCGCGAAAAGACTGCATTTCTTGCGCGCTGACTGGCTGGGTCAATTCGGGCACGTCCGCAAAAGCCGTGGCTGCGGCCGTCCGAAGCTGCCGTTGCAAAGGCCCAAGCTGCGCCTGCATGGCCCGCGCGGCTTCGGGTGCCACGTCGTGGCAGCCGGCGATGGCACCGTCAAACATGACCAGGCTTTGGCTGACCATCAGATCCAGCGTGACCGGCGCAGCACCGGTGTCCTGGGCGAACGCCGCCGAACCAGCCAGGGCCAAGGCCGCCGCGCCAACGCAGCGCGACCATGCGCCACGCAAGGCCGTTTGCCGAACTTGACAGGCGACGGTCACACGAAAAGCCGAACCGCCAGCAAGGCAACCAGGCACAACAGAATGACCGGCACCACCACCGTCAGCAAGCGCCGCGCCTTGGCTTGCAGCGCTTGCGCACCATCGGTGATCTGCGCTGCCCGGTCCATCTGGCGCCGCTGCTCTTCGAGCAAGGGCGCCTGCCGCTCCAGGGCCAGGTTTTGCAGTGCAATGCCCTGGCGGCGCAGCTCGTTGCCTTCCAGCAGCAACTGCTCGATGCGCGTCAAGCGCTCGTCCAGCTCCACGCTCATGCGTCGATGTTGGCGTTGTGAAACACGTCCTGCACGTCGTCCAGGTCTTCGATCACGTCCAGCAGCTTCTGCATCTTGGCGGCGTCGTCGCCGGCCAGGTCGATGGTGTTTTCGGCACGCCAGCTCACTTCGGCCAGCTCGGGCGTCAGGCCGGCGGCGGCCAGCGCGTCTTTCACGGCTTCGAACTGTGCCGGGTCGGTCAGCACTTCGATGGCGCCGTCGTCGTCGGTCACCACGTCGTCGGCGCCGGCTTCCAGCGCCACTTCCATCACCTTGTCTTCGCTGGTGCCAGGGGCAAAGATGATCTGGCCGACGTGCTTGAACTGGAACGCCACCGAACCTTCGGTGCCCAGGTTGCCGCCGTACTTGCTGAACGCGTGGCGCACTTCGGCCACGGTGCGCACGCGGTTGTCGGTCATGGTGTCGACGATGATCGCCGCGCCGCCGATGCCGTAGCCTTCGTAGCGAATCTCTTCGTAGCTGACGCCCTCAAGATTGCCGGTGGCCTTGTCGATGTTGCGCTTGACCGTATCGGCCGGCATGTTGGCCGCCTTGGCCTTCTCAATCGCCAGGCGCAAACGCGGATTGGCAGTGGGATCGCCCCCGCCGGTGCGGGCTGCCACCATGATTTCGCGCACCACGCGGGTCCACACGCGCTGGCGTTTTTCGTCCTGGCGCCCCTTGCGGTGCTGAATGTTTGCCCATTTGCTGTGACCAGCCATGGATGTGTCCTTAGAAATGGCAGTGAATAAACTCGGGGGCTGATTCTACTTTTTGCACTCCATGAGGACCCTGACATGGCC
>JAGOEM010000343.1 GCA_017997715.1 Ottowia sp. | reverse complement strand
GTCGGCAGCTGCGGCAGGGAACGGCGTGGGTGGCGCTGGCGCTGGTACAGGCACGGGCATGGGCACTGCCTCGGTCGGCGGTGGGCTGCGGCGATCCATACGGGCTGCGGCGCGGCCGGGTGGTGCGCTGTCGGCCTCAGCGTTGGGCGCGGCTTTGGGCGATTGCGCACCGGGCGGTGGCATGGGTGCGGCGCGGCTGGGTTGCGCCGCCTGGCCCGGCGGACGTGGTGCAGCCGAATCCCTCGAAGCGACGGGCTTATCAATTGGCGCGGGCGCTTGCGCGGTGGCGCGCGGCGCCTCTGTCGCAGGGGCCGCTGGCGGCTTATCGGGCGCTGGTGCGGGCCCGGCGTTGGGGGCCTTGGCGGTGGATTCCGCCTTGGCTGACTGGGCGGGCTTGGCCGGTACGGCTTCGGCGGCGGGGGGGTGCGCGGCGGGCGCGGTGGCGCCGGCTTCGGGCGGCGCGGCGCGGGACGCCGCCACCGCATCGGCCGCGCTGGCGCTGGCAGCGGGCGCCGATTCGGCCACCGACGGGGCGGTTGGCCGCCCCAGGCCGATGGCCTGATCACCGGGCGAGCTGCGGTCAAACTGCATGGCCAGCAAGCCCGCCAGACCCAGCACGGCCACGCTGGCGGCGGCCGAGAAATACCAGCGGCGGTCGTTGGCGGCTTCGGGCCGGCGCGCGGGGGCGGTTTGCGGCGCGGGCGCGCTTGCCAACGCGGGCGGCGCGGATTCGGCCTTGTGCGCGGTGGGGGGCGGTGTAGCGCGTGCGGCGGCGCCGTCCAGCGCGCTCTGTGTGTTTTGTGTGTTCTGTTCGTGCTGTCCGTTCTGTGCGCGCTGCGCCGCCACCTGGGCGGCCTGCGCCAGCACGGCGGCGCGCAACGCCGGGCCGGGCGTGCTCGCGTCCAGTTCGCTGGCCTCGCGGTAGCGCGCCAGCAGTTCGTCGTCCTCTGGGCGGTGCGTGGGGGCGTTCATCGAGTCACCTCCTTGCCTGGCATGGCGCTGCAACGGTGCATTGGCGTGGCTGGGCGGGGGCTCATGCCAGCGTCTCCAGGGTGCGGCGCAGCGCTGCGCGGGCGTAGCGCAGGCGGCTTTTGGCGGTTTCAAAGGGCACGCCGGTGGCGGCGGCGATGTCGTCCACGCTCATGTCGCCTTCGGCCTGCAGCAAAAAGGCTTCGCGTTGTTCGTCTGGCAGTGCCTGCACGGCGCTCAGCAACTGTTCGGCCTGCTGCCGGCTTTCTATGCGCCGCACCGGGCCAAAGCCCGAAGGCGCGGCCAGCGTGTCGGCCAGGCTGGGCGCGTCGTCATCGTCGTCGTTCGCGCTCAGGCTGTGGGTGGGGCGGCTGGCGCGCAGATGGTCCACCACGCGGTTGCGCGCAATGGTGAACAGCCAGGTGGTGAAGCGCGCGGGCGGCAGGTCTTCGCGCGAGGCGCTGGGCGCATAACGTTCGGCCTGCTGCGCCACGCGCAGCCACACGTCCTGCGCCAGATCGTCGGCCGTGGCCGGGTTGCCCACGCTGCGCAGCACAAAGCGCCACAGGCGCTTTTCATGGCGTGTGTACAGCGTGTCGAACGCCCGCACCTCGCCCGCGGCGTAGGCGCGCATGAGCTCGGCATCGGCGGGCGTGACCTGGACAGGCATGGCGCGGATTATGGCGAGTGCCGACCGCGCGCTTTGGCCGATCAGCCGCCGCGCGGGTCCACGGTGCGTCCCGCCGCAGCCGCTGCCCCACGCTGCCACTGCCCGCGCGCCCGCACCTTCAGCGCCAGCGAGGTGGATCGGGCGTGAAGCGCGCATTGGGCGACTCGGGAAAGGCGTCTGGCCGCACCGGCGGGTTGCGCCCGTGCGCCGGAAGGATGCCCATGGCGATCAGGTTGTCGCGGCTGTCGTAGCGGATGCTGATCACCTCGTCCGGGCGGTTGGCGCGCCGATCAAAGCTGGTGTTGCTGCTGTACGAGGTCTCGCGTTCGCCGTGGCCGGTGCCCAGGCGCGGTGCCGACTTTTGCGCCTGCGCCGAGTCGCGCGCGGCGGCCTCCGGCGCGGCTTCAGCCATCGCCCCTGGCGCGGCACGCGATGCGGGGGCGTCTTCGCGCAGCGAAGGCTCGTAGCGCGGCATGGGGCGCATGGGGGGCGGCGACGGTGGGGGCGTGTACTGTTCGCGAAACACCGCCAAGCCGATCACGCCCACGTTGTCGGGCCGGCCGGTGCGCGCCGCGTACGAATACGGCAGGGCGGTGAAGTGAAAGGCCGCCACTTCGTCGTTGCTTTTGCGCCAGCCGGTGATCTGCGCGTTCTGGTTGCGCGACAGCACATAGCCCGACTGGTCCCATGCGGCGGTGTCGCCGGTGATCACGTTCACGCCGTCGACCGACATCACGCCCATCACGCGCTGGCCGCTGGTGTTGCGCACCTGGATGGCGTAGCGCGCGCCGGGGCGGCCGGCCACCCACCATTCGCCGTTGTGGCGGTGCACCGGCAGCGTCGCGCCGGTATCGCGGTCGAA
>JAGOEM010000342.1 GCA_017997715.1 Ottowia sp. | reverse complement strand
ATCGAAAGCCGCGCGCGCATCAGCCCGGCGCAAACCCTGCTGTATCAGGATTTGTCGCTGGCGCTGCGCGTGCTGCGCGATATGGTCAGCGAATGCACCGAAAAAATCATCGTCGATTCCACCGAAAACTACGGCAAGATGGTGGAGTTTGCCGAAGATTACGTCACCCAGGCGCTGCCCAAGATCACCCGCTACAGCGGCGAGCGCCCGCTGTTCGAGATGCATGGCATTGAAGCCGAAATCCAGAAAGCCCTGGCGCGCCGGGTGAACCTGAAATTCGGCGGCTATCTGATCATCGACCAGACCGAGGCGATGACCACCATCGACGTCAACACCGGCGGTTTTGTTGGCGCCAAGAGCTTTGAAGACACCATCTTCAAGACCAACCTCGAAGCCACCTATTCCATCGCCCGCCAGCTGCGCCTGCGCAATCTGGGCGGCATCATCATTGTCGATTTTATCGACATGGACCGCGAAGACCACCGCCAGGCGGTGCTGCTGGAGCTGGCCAAGGCGCTGGCGCGCGACCGCACCCGCGTCACCCTGAACGGCTTTACCAGCCTGGGCCTGGTGGAAATCACCCGCAAGCGCACCCGCGAAAGCCTGGCGCATGTGCTGTGCGAACCCTGCCCCACCTGTCAGGCGCGCGGCGAAATCAAGACCGCGCAAACCGTCTGCTATGAAATCCAGCGCGAAATCGTGCGCGAGGCGCGCCAGTTTGAAGCCAAGGGCTTTCGCATTCTCGCCGCCCAGTCGGTGATTGATATGTTCCTCGACGAAGAATCGCAAAGCCTGGCCATGCTGATCGACTTTATCGGCAAGCCGATTTCGCTGGCGGTGGAAAGCCAGTACACGCAAGAACAATTCGACGTTGTGCTGCTATAAACTGGCCCCATCTCGCTGTTGATGTGACCCGAACCGTCCGCCCCGCCGGCACACCTGCCGGCGGGGCGCGCCGCCTTTGCCGGAACCCCGCCTGATGAACACTGCCACACCCGTGATTGAAGACCCCGTCTGGGACGCCGTGCGCCGCGAAGCCGCCGCCAGCGCCGCCGACGAACCGCTGCTGGCCAGCTTTTTGCACATGACCGTGCTGCGCCACCGCACGCTGGAAGCCGTGTTGAGCTTTCATTTGTCCACCAAACTGGCCGCCACAGTGATGGACAGCCGCGCGCTGATGGAGCTGATCGACGAAGCCCTGCAACAAGACGACGCCCTGCGCGCCGCCATGCGCGCCGACATCGAAGCCTGCTATATGCGTGACCCGGCCTGCGACGCCTACTCCACCCCGCTGCTGTACTACAAGGGTTTTCACGCCCTGCAAGCCTACCGCGTCACCCACTGGCTGTGGGGCCAGGGCCGCAAGACGCTGGCGCTGTTTTTGCAAAACCGCATCTCTGAAGTGATGGGCGTGGACATCCATCCGGCCGCGCGCATCGGCTGCGGCGTGATGCTGGACCACGCCACCGGCTTTGTGGTCGGCGAAACCGCCGTGATTGGCGACAATGTCTCCATCTTGCAAGGCGTCACCCTGGGCGGCACCGGCAAGGAATGCGGCGACCGCCACCCCAAAATCGGCAACGGCGTGCTGCTTGGCGCCAACGCCACCGTGCTGGGCAATATCACCGTCGGCGAAGGCGCCAAGATCGGCGCCGGCAGCGTGGTGCTCGCCCCGGTGCCAGCACACGCCACCGTGGCCGGCGTGCCGGCCAAAGTGGTGGGCAACACCGGCCACGACGCCCCGGCGCTGAGCATGGACCAACACTTTGACGGCGACGAAGGCTGCACCGTCTGCCCGGTGCGCGGCCCGCAACATGGCTGAACTGCGCTACCTCACCGGCTACCCGCCGCCACTGATCGAACAAGTGGCCGCGCTGCGCGACCAAGGCCGGCTGGGCGACTGGCTGCAACAACGCTACCCGGACGGCGCGCACGACATCCAGTCCGACCGCGCGCTGTACGACTACGCCCAGGCGCTGAAACAACGCGGCCTGAAAAACACCCCGCCACTGGCCAAAGTGCTGTACGACAGCCAGCAACACCCGGTGCGCGGGACATTAGGCACCCACACCCGCGCCGCCCGCGTGCAGGGCGGCAAGCTGAAAACCCGCCACGAAATCCGCATCGGCACGCTGTTTCGCGACGCGCCAGAACCGATGCTGCGCATGATCGTCGCCCACGAACTCGCCCACCTGAAGGAAAGCGAGCACAACAAGGCGTTTTACCAGCTGTGCGAACACCTGGCACCGGGCTATGCGCAGCTGGAGTTTGATGCGCGAGTGTGGTTGGTTTGGCGGGAGGATTGACGCCAGAGAGGGAAACAGCCCGGAAGGCAGGGTGGCGTGCCGATGCCTGGGCAGCATCTGGCGAGCGTAACGACAGCGGCGCTCTGTTGTGCCGCCGCTATTCTGCCGCGATCGGGGAAGGGGTTGCGTGCTCACGCGGGCGCACCCGCACAATCACTTCAATCTGCTCCAGCTCCAGGCCGTCGGGCAGGGTGGG
>JAGOEM010000165.1 GCA_017997715.1 Ottowia sp. | reverse complement strand
GGCTGATAGCGCCCATCTGGCAGGCGCAGGCAGCTATCAAAACAGAAGTATCTCGGCAGGCCGGCTCACTTAGCCTTGATCTGCTGCGCGCGGATGATGTTGCCCAGCACCTGCGTGTCGCTGCGGATGCGGTTGGCCAGCGCCTCGGGCGACGAACCCACCGCCTGCCAGCCTTGCAGAAACAGGCGTTGGCGCATTTCAGGCGTGCGCACGATGGCCGTGACCGCCGCCGCCAGCTGGTCGACGTGCGCCTTGGGCATGCTGGCCGGCGCGGCCACCGCGTTCCAGATTTCCAGGTTGAAGTCTTTCACGCCCGCGTCGCTCAGGCTGGGCAAATCGGGCGCCAGGGTGCTGCGCCCGCTGGACGTTACCCCCACGCCGCGCAGTTTGCCCGCCTTGATCTGCGCATTGGCCAGCGCGGGCGGCAGCATCGACAGCTGCAGATCGCCCCCCACCAGCGCGTTGAAAACCTGCGGATAGCCGGGGTAGGGCACGTGCACCGGCGCGATGCCCGAGCGGCTTTTCAGCAGCTCCATGCCCAGGTGGCCCACGGTGCCCACGCCGGGCGAACCGTAGCTCCACTTGCTGCCGGCCTGGTGGGCGGTCGACAGAAACGCCCGTGCGTCTGCCCCCGGCGCGCCCGCGGGCGCCACCAGCACCAGCGGCGCCACGCCCACCAGGCTGACGGGCGCCAGGTCTTTCAGCGGGTCGTAGCGCACGGCGGGGTTCAGCAGCCGCGCAATCGTCAGGTTGCCGTTGATCATCAGGCCGATGGTGTGGCCGTCCCGGGCCTTGGCCACCGCGTCGGCGCCAATGTTGCCGCCCGCGCCCACGCGGTTTTCCACCACCACCGGCTGGCCCAGGGCTTTTTCCAGCGGGTCGGCCAGCGCACGCGCCGTCAGATCGGGCGACGAGCCGGCCGGAAAACCCACGATCAGGTGCAGCGGCTTGCTGGGCCAGGCGTTGGCCTGGGCCATGGCGCTGCCGCCCACGGTGGCGGCCAGCAGGCCCAGGGTGAGCAGGGCTGCGCGGCGGGTGGAAGCAGGGGCGTGCATGGTGGAACCTGGTGGCGGTGAAAAGCAGGCGCGAACGCAGGGGTGCGCGGCGCCGGGTGACACCGCTATTTTGACTGCGTCAGCGCGTTGAAACGCGGTGCGCCGTGGGGGCCGGGCAGCAATCCATGCGCCTGCGGCGGCAGGCTGGGGCTGCGTATACTGGCGCCAAGTCGGCCGCGGCGGCCGGCGCTGACACCTTTATCTTGTTCCCATGACTTTGACCGCGCATGCGTACCGTGACCCCAGCGCCCTTGTGGCGCGCCTGGGCGTGGCGGCGCACGCGGCCAACCCGCCCCCGCACGCATCTGTGGCGCCCCCTCCGGGCGTCGGCGTGGCAGGCAGCCGCCCGCCACCGCCCGCTTTGGCCTGACCCCACCGTTTCGCGCTGAGCGCAGCCCTTGATTCGGGCTGGCCTGGGCGCACCCGGTCTGGTCGGTTCGCGGCCCCTGGCTTTCCTTGTCCGCACGCGTTGGGCGTGCGCCTGGCCGGGGCCTGTTCGTGGTTCGACAGATGAGATTGCCAATGACTTCCCGATATTCCTCTTGGGCGGCGCCCGCCGCCATGTTCACCTTTGTGCTGCTGTGGGGCAGCGCGGCCATCTTCACGCGCTGGGGGCTTGACCACGGCTCGGTGCTGGCGCTGCTGACGCTGCGCTTTGCCCTGGCGCTGGGCGCGTTGCTGCTGATCGGCCTGCCGCGCAGGCGCTGGCTGCCGGCGCCGGGCACGCGCTGGCAGGTGGCCGGCGTGGGGCTGCTGTTGATCGGCTTTTATTCGATGTGCTACTTCCAGGCCATGGCGCACGGCATCACGCCCGGGCTGCTGGCCACGCTGCTGGGCGTGCAGCCGATCCTGACGCTGCTGCTGACCGAACGGCGCTTTTCCGCCTGGCGCCTGCTGGGCCTGCTGCTGGCGCTGTGCGGTCTGTCGCTGGTGGTGTTCCAAAGCCTGATGCTGGCGCGCTTGTCCGCGCTGGGCATGGCCTTTGCACTGGGCGCGCTGCTGTGCACCACCTTCGGCGCGCTGCTGCAAAAGCGCATCCAGCAGGCGCCGGCCGAGGTGCTGCCGCTGCAGTACGCGGTCACGCTGCTGCTGTGTGCGGTGCTGGCGCCATTTCAGCCCTGGCACACCGAGCCGGTGGCCGGCTTCTGGGTGCCGCTGCTGTGGCTGGGCCTGGTCATTTCGGTGGGGGCGCAACTGCTGCTGTACCGGCTGATTCGCGGCGGCAACCTGGTCAACGTGACCAGCTTGTTCTATCTGGTGCCGGTGGTCACGGTGCTGCTGGACTACGTGGTGCTGGGCAACGCCTTGCCCACGCTGGCGCTGATGGGCATGGCCGCCATTCTGGCCGGCATGGTGCTGGTGTTTCGCAGCGGGGCAGGGCGGTGATGCTGCTATTTTAATAGCTGTCTGCGCCCGCTGGATGGGCGATAGAGCCTGATTTGGCTTGAAGCAGGCGGGCCCGAGATCACTGGCCCCACCTGCCTTACCGCGGCGTGGTGGCGGGCGCCGCTGGCACGCGGCGCGGCTTGCGAAAGATCAGCACGTTGCCCGCCATCACCAGGCCCAGCCCGGCGATGGCGGGCGCGGTGAACTGGTAGCCCTCGGCCACCGACGAGATGCTGAGCGCCACCAGCGGAAACAGCACCGTGCAGTAGGCCGCGCGCTCGGGCCCCAGGCGGCCCACCAGCATCAGATAAGCGGTGAAGCCCACCACCGACCCGGCCAGCGCCAGGTACAACCACGCAAGCACGTAGGTGGACGAAAAGTCGAACGCCACCGGCACGCCCGCGATCAGGCTGCCCACGGCCAGCACCAGCGCCCCCCAGGCCATGCCCCAGGCGTTGGTCAGCGCCGGGGTTTCGCCCAGCGCCTGCATGCGCGCCGACAGCAGGTTGCCGCAGGAAAAGCACAGCGTGCCGGCCAGCGCCCAGGCCAGGCCGATCAGGGTTTGCGTGCTGGCGCCGTGGCTGGTGATTTCGGGCCAGAACATCGCCAGTAGCCCCGCCAGGCCCAGCGCGCCGCCGCCCAGCACCGGCGCGGTCAGCACGCGCTGAAACACCAGCCGCGCGCCCAGCGCGTTCCACAGCGTCGAGGTGGAAAACACCACCGCCACCAGGCCGCTGGGAATAAAGCGGCTGGCATTCATGAAGCAGATGAAGTTCACGCAGAACAGGCAGATGCCCTGCGCCGCCACCAGGGGCCAGGCGGCCCGCACCGGCGCCCGCAGCTGGCGCCGCGCCGCCAGCCACGCAAACAGCACCAGCGCCGCCAAGGCAAAGCGCCACACGATCGACCAGGTGATCGGCACGCTGCCCAGCTGCAGCTTCAGGGCGATCCAGGTGCTGCCCCAGACCAGCACCGTGATGAGGTAGAGAAAGGCGGTCATGGCGCGCAGTGTCGGCGGCCCGCCGCCGGTCTGGTTGCACGTTTCTGCGCTTTGTTGGGCGCGCGCCGCGCACGCGGGCGGCGGGGCCGCTACATTGCGCAGCTGACATGGCCGATCACCGCCCCACGCTGCCCAGCCGCATCGACGAGGTGCTGTCGCGCTCGCACGCGCGCCTGCACCGCCGCGCCGCGCTGGGCGATGGCCTGTCGGTGGCGCTGTGGTCCAACCGCCACGACGCCATGCGCTACCTGCCCACGCACCACACCTTGTCGCTGTACCTGGGTGGCGGGCACGGCACTTTCAGGCAAGACGCCCCCCAGCAGCGCGGCGCGCCCGGCAAGCTGTGCCTGATGCCCGCCGGCCATGTGGTGGACTGGGTCGTGGGCGGCGCGCAGCAGTTCCTGCACCTGTACTTCGCGCCCGAGCAATTGGGCCCGCTGGCCTTGCGCCTGCTGGACCGCGAACCGCGCGAAGTCGATCTGCCCGAGCTGAACTTTGCCGACGACCCGGCGCTGGCCCGCTGGCTGGCCGGCATCGCCGCCCTGGACTGGCAATCGCCCACCGACCGCCTGCATGCCAACGAACTGGGCCATGCCGCCCTGGCGCAGTTGCTGACCGGATACGGCCGCCGTGCCCAGGCGCGGCCCCTGCGGGGCGGTTTGGCGCCCGCGGTGCGCCGCCGGCTGGCCGACTGGTTGCAGCACCGGCTGGCCGAATCGCTGACGGTGGGGGAAATGGCCGCGTTCTGCGCGCTGTCCGAACACCACTTTGCGCACGCCTTCCGGGTGTCGTTTGGCTGCGCGCCGCACGCCTGGCTGGCCGCCCGGCGCGTGGAGCGCGCTGCCGATCTGCTGCGCGCAGCCCCCCATGCCGACCTGGAGGCGGTGGCCGCCGCCACCGGCCACGCCAGCGCCAGCCACCTGGTGCGCCGGTTTCGCGCGGCGCGCGGCCTCACGCCCGGGCAATACCGGGCGGCGGCGGGCGCAGAAGCGCCACGGCCGTTGAAATAGAACGTAGCCCCCACGCTACCCCGCTTCGCGTGGTTCGCTGCCCCCCAAGGGGGTGCTTTTCATCTTGGGGCGGCCCGGCGATGAAAATGGCCCCCACGCTACCCCGCTTCGCGTGGTCCGCTGCCCCCCCCGAGGGGGTGCTCGCCGCCTTCGGGCGGCCGTGCGGCGGCTCGGATGTGACCCCCACGCCGCTCGCTTCGCTGGCCCCCAAGGGGGCGCTTTTCATCTTGGGGGCGGCCCGGCACTGAAAAAACCCCGCAGGGTCGCTGCGGGGTTTTTTGATGGGCGAACGCGGTTCGCGCAGGGCTTACTGCTTGATCGCTTCCACGGTGGCGATCAGCTTCACGTCTTTGCCGGCGACGGCGGGCATGCCGTAACCCAGGCCCCACTGCGTGCGGTCGATGGTGGCTTCAAAGTTGCCGCCGCACACTTCGCGCTTGATCATCGGGCTTTGGTAGCAGGCGAACTGGGTGGCCTTCAGCGTCACGGGGTGGGTCTGGCCCTTGATGGTCAGCTTGCCGTCGACCGAGCTGACCTTGTCGCCGTCGAAGTTGAACTTGTCACCCACAAACTTGATGGTGGGGTGCTTTTCCACGTCGAAGATGTCGGCGCTTTTCAGGTGGCGGTCAAAGCCGGGCACGCCGCTGGAGATGGAGGTGGCGTCGATGGTCAGGTTCACGCTGCCGGTCTTGGCGGCGGCGTCGAACTTGATGGTGCCCTCTTCCTTGTCGAAGCGGGCGCGGTTGATGCCGGCGCCGAAGTGGCTGATCTCGAACGCAGCCATGGTGTGCGTGGGTTCGGTCACGTAGTCGGCGGCGTGCGCAGGCAGCGCGGCGGCGGCCAGGGCGGCGAACGTGGTCAGTGCGGTAAGGGAATGGCGCATAAAGGTCGTCCTTTCAGTGATAAAACTATTAAAAATATAGCTGCTTTCGCAATGCAGGCGGGCGCTATAGGTCAAATTGACCAGCAAAAATGTGAATCAGAGCTTGCCCACGCCGGTCAGCACCAGCTTGAACTTGACCTGCACGTCGTCGGCCACCATCGAGGTGTCGGCCCACTCTTCTTCGCCAATCTTGTAGGCCAGCCGCTTGATGGCGAACTGCCCGGTGGCGGTGGTCTTGGCGCCGCTTTGCGTCAGTTGCACGGGCACGGTGACATCGCGGGCGGCGCCCTTGATGCTCAGCTGGCCGGCCACTTCAAACTTGCCGCCGCCCAGCGCCTTGACGGTTTTGGACTGGAAGGTGGCCTGCGGAAACTTGGCCACGTTGAACCAGATCGGCTTGGGCAGTTCGACGTCGGTTTCTTTCACGCCCAGGGTGGCGCTGCCGGTGTCGATGGTCAGGGCGATCTTGGCGGCGTCGGGCTTGGCCGGGTCAAAGGCGATTTGCGCGTCGAACTTGCGAAAGTGCCCTTCCACCGGCACGTTCATCTGGCGGCTGACGAACTGCACGCTGCTTTCGGCGGGCACCAATTTCTGCTGGGCCATCGCCGGCCCCGCTGCGGCCAAGGCCAAGGACAAGCAAAACAAGGGGCGAACGGCTGAGATCTTGAACATGGTCAATACGGAACAGGTTGGTAAACGAAGGTTCGGGGCAAAGTGGTGAATGGGTCAGCGCTGCGGCAGCATGCGGGTCAGCAGGCCGTCGCGGTCGATGAACTGGTGCTTGATCACGGCGGCCACGTGCACCACCACCAGCGTGGCCAAGGCGTAGGCCGAATAGGCGTGCCAGGGCTTGATGGAAGCGGCCAATTCCTTGTCGACCGACAGCAGATCGGGCATGGGCAGCACGCCGAACAGCACGATGGGGAAACCCGCCGCCGAGCTGTAAGCCCAGCCAATCAGCGGCACCGCAAAAAACAGCAGGTACAGCAGGTGGTGCGCGCCGTGGTGCGCCGCCTGCTGCCAGGCCGGCATGCCGGCCAGCACCCGGCCGGGCAGCGCGGGCGGGCGGTGCGTCAGGCGCCAGACGATGCGCAGCGCCGACAGAATCAAAATCGTCATGCCCGCCCATTTGTGCCAATTGATCAGCTTGAGCTTTTGTGGCGAAAACGGCAGCCCCTCCATATAGAGGCCGACGCAGAAAACCCCCACGATGGCCACCGCCAGCAGCCAGTGCAGCAGCTTGGCCATCGGGGTGTAGTTGTTGGTGGAAGAGCGGGCGGGGGAAGTCATTTTTTTGGAAGAAATTGCTGCAATGCAAAACACGATGCAATACGCAGTGCAGTTTAAGGGCACGAACAACGCCAAAAAGTTCAATCGGCTTGTAAGCGGCTTGGCGGCCCACGGGCTTGGATGAATGGGCCTCGCCCGCCGCCCAGCTCAATTTCAGCCACCGAATTGCGCCCATTCGTTATTGACCTGTCACCGCGTTACCCGGCGCCCCAGCTTGATTCGCTAAAGAAATGCCGTTGCACGGCGGGTTTTGAAATCAGCTTCAGCGCCTGGGCCAAAAGGCAGCCCCGCCCCCAAAAATGCCGGCGCAACCCATACCCACCGCGGCTCATTGCCAGTCGCCCATGCGGTGGTTTGCGTAGCGGGGGCGAAAGGGGTTTGGGACGGACGGGGCAGGGCCATTGGGGGAAAAGTTGCTGCGCCGCAATAAGCGCAACCATCTATACCCGCGCCGATATGTAAATTTCAACTAACCAAATACCGCCAAATTCGTTATCGATTTGCCGTTGCGTCCATAAGCTGCCCAGCTTGATTCGCTAAGGAAATCCCATGACCCGGTTGGTTTTGAAACGCGCGGCAGCCGCCGTGACCGTGGGCCTTTTGGCCTTTGTTTCCGTCGCCTCGGCACAGACCGTGCCTGAAGAAGTGCGCCTGGCGTGGGCCGGGGGGCCGCGGGTGTGGGTACTGGCCAAGATCGATGGCGCGTATGAAAAGGCGTTCGGCACCAAGGTCAAATGGGTGCAGTTCGCATCGGGCGCGGACGTGCTGAGCCTGTTTGCCGCCAAGGAGATCGACATTGCGCGCTTTGGCTCAAGCCCTGCGGCGGCGGGCATCGCCAGAAAGCTGCCCATCGAGGTGATCGGCGTGCCGGAAATCATTGCCACCTCCGTGCGCTTGATTGCCCGCGACGGCATTCGTGACTTGAAGGGGTTGGAGGGCAAGACCGTGGCCTACCCCGCCAACTCGACCGCGCAGTACGCCTTTGAGGTGGCCGTGAAGCTGGCCAAGGTCGATCGCAGCAAGATCAAGACGCTGGCGCTCAAGCCGGCCGAGATCGTGGCCGCCTGGAAGCGCGGCGATGTCGATGCGGCCTACGTCTGGGGGCCGTTCTCGCAGCAGTTGGAGGCCGGCGGCGGCAAACAGATCTTCGCCACCAAGGATTTGCAGAAGGACAAGGTGCTGGTGTTCAACAACTTCGTCGTGCGCAAAGAGTTTGCCGACAAGAACCCTGAGCTGGTGGCCCGCTTCCTGCGCGTCACGCAGGACAAGGTCGATCAGTACAAGAAGGACGAAGAGGGATCGGTGCAAGCCATCGCCAAACACCTGGACATTCCTGCCGACACGGTGCGCAGCACATTGGGCGGGCTGGAATACCCGTCGCTGCAGGAGCA
>JAGOEM010000341.1 GCA_017997715.1 Ottowia sp. | reverse complement strand
GCCCCCAATCGCACGGGCGGCGCCCCTGCTGCGCCGCCACCCGCATGGACCTGTTTTCTTCTTTCCTGGCGCCCAAGTACCTGCTGTGGCTGGGCGACGGCCTGCTGACCACCTTGTGGAGTTCGGCGGTGGTGATCGCCGCCTCGCTGGCATTGGGCCTGCTGTTTGCCGCGGCGCGCGAATACGGCGGCCCCATCGCCCAGGCGCTGGCCGGCGTGTACCTGTCGATCTTTCGCAACACGCCGCTGCTGGTGCAGCTGTTCTTCTGGTACTTCGGCTTTCCGGCGCTGTTGCCTGAAAGCGCCTTGCCCTGGCTGAACACGCCGCACAGCCTGACGCTGGGCGGGGTCACGCTGCTGCGCTGGCCTTCGTTCGAGATTCTTGCGGCCATCGTCGGGCTAGTGGCGTATTCCACCGCCTACGTGGGGGAAGACATCCGCTCGGGCCTGCGCGGCGTGTCGGCCGGCCAGCGCCAGGCGGCCATGGCGATGGGCTTCACACCCTGGCAGGTGCTGACGCAAGTGGTGTTTCCGCAGGCGCTGCGCATGGCCGCCGCGCCGCTGATCGGGCAATCGATGAACATCCTCAAGAACACCTCGCTGGGCATGGCGATCGGCTTGATGGAGCTGTCTTACCGCACGCGCCAGGTAGAGGCCGAAACCTGGAAGACCTTCCAGGTCTATGGCGTGTCCACTGTGCTTTACATCGTGGGTGTCGCCCTGCTGGGCTTGCTGGGCGCGTGGTGGCAACGCCGCCTGAGCGCGCGCCCCACCACCGCCTGAGCGTCATTGGCCATGGACTTTTCCTTTCTGCACAACGACCTGGGCTACCTGCTGTGGGGCACCTTCCCTGAAGGGCCGCCCGGCGGCGCCTTGCTGACGCTGATTCTGGCGGGCAGCGGCGCCATCTTGTCGGCGGTGCTGGGGCTGGCGTTCGGCATTGCGCTGGTGATGTGGCGCGGCCCGGCGCTGGTGGTGCTGCGCACGGTGCTGGGTTTTTTGCGCGCCATTCCGGTGCTGATGCTGATCTTCTGGGCGTACTTTCTGCTGCCCGTGTTGTTTGGCCTGGCCTTGCCGGGCGGCGTGTCGGTGGTGGCGGCGCTGGCGCTGGTCAGCGGCGCGTACCTGGGGCATGCGGTGGCCGCCGGCATAGAGGCCGTGGGCCCTGGGCAATGGAACGCCGCGCTGGCGATGGGCTTCACCCGCTGGGGCGCGCTGCGCCACGTGGTGCTGCCGCAGGCGCTGAGCATGATGCTGCCGTCGTTCATCAACCAATGGGTGACGCTGGTGAAAGACAGTTCGCTGGCCTACATCGTCGGCGTGCCCGAGCTGTCTTTTCTGGCCACGCAGGTCAACGCCCAGCTGATGGTGCGCCCGGCCGAGGTGTTTTTGGTGGTGGGCGCGGTTTACTGGCTGATCTGCAGCCTGCTGGATTGGGGCGCCAATGCGCTGGCCCGGGCCCACGCGCAGCGGGCGGGCGCGGCGGCCTGAACCACGCTGCCGCCTTGCGCGAAGGATGTGGCGTGCAGCCAATCGCGGGGCCGCCCAGCCAGTAGAAGTGCGCCCGCAGGCAATGAACAAAAAGTAGCTCCGGCGCAATCAGGAAGGGCGCAGCCCAGGCGCGCGTCATTCGATACGCTGGCGGGCCGGCATAGCGCTGGATTTGATGCCAAATACACCGCCAGCGCCCTATACACGGGCGACAACAGCTATTCAATCAATAGCATCAACCCATCCATCACGCCACCCATCACCCCAGCGCGCCGCCCAGCCGCAGGCTGGCCCGCAAGCCCTTGAGCGTGGGGCTGGTGCCCAGCGTCAGCGCGCCGCCGTAGGCCTGCGCAATCTGGCGGGCGATGGCCAGACCCAGGCCCTGCCCGGCCACGGTTTCGTCAAAGCGCAGGCCGCGCTGGCCGGCCCGCTTCAGCTGTTCGGCGTCCATGCCCGGGCCGTCGTCGTCGATGTGGATCAGCAGGGCGTCGCCCTCGCGCGCCAGGCCCACGGCCACGGTGGAAGCCGCCCACTTGCCCGCGTTGTCCAGCAGGTTGCCCAGCGCTTCTTCCAGGTCGGTGGCGTCGCCGCGCCAGGCCCAGCGCGTGTGCGGTGGTGCGTCCAGCCGCCAGTCCAGCTCTTGCGCCGCATGCAGGCGGCGCATGGCGTGCAGCATGTCGCGCAGGCAGGCCGCAACATCGACCGCGCTGGCGGGCGCGCGCGCGTGGCTGGCCTCGCTCCAGGTGCGAGCCTGGTAGCGGTCGATCAGTTGCGCCATGGCGCGCGTGTGCTGCAGCACCACGGCCGAGTCCAGCTGGGGGTGTTGGCTGGCCGATGCCGCCAGCACCGACAGCGGCCGTTTGAGCGCGTGGTTCAGGTCGGCGGCGTGCGCGCGTGCGCGCGACACCACCTGGGTGTTTTGCAGCAGCAGCGCATGCAGCTCCTGCTGCAGCGGCGCCAGGTCGGCGCCCACGCGCAAGTCCTGCACGCCGGGCTGCCCGCGTTGGGCCGCCTGATCGGG
>JAGOEM010000340.1 GCA_017997715.1 Ottowia sp. | reverse complement strand
CCGGCGCCTGCCATGCCGCCGGCAGCAGCGCGACCATCTCGTCGGTGCGCCACGGGGTCAGGCACAGTTCGGCCACCGGCGGTTGCGGGCTGGCGACGATGCCAATGTCCAGCGTGCGCGCCCGCAGCCGGCGCATGGCGTCGCCCGAGCCCACCGCCTCAATCTTCACTTCAACGCCGGGGCTTTGCTGCGTCAACGCTTCCAGCACCATGGGCAGCAGGTGCGTGCTGACGCCGGCGGAAACGCCCAGGCGCACTACCCCTTCGCGCCCCGCCGCACGCCGTCGCACCAGATCAACCAGGTCATCGCTGGCGGACAGCAGCTTGCGCCCTTCGGTCACCAGCGCATCGCCCGCGGGCGTCAGCTCCACCTGGCCCCGGCCGCGCACCAGCAGCGCGGCCTCAAGGCGCGATTCCAGCTCTTTGATGTGCAGGCTCACGGTGGGCGGCGCGAGGTGCAAAGCCTGCGCCGCGGCGGCAAACGTGCCCAGGTCGGCGATGGCAACCAGGGTTTGCAGCTGATCCAGATTGAGATTTCGCATCAGATATTCTGAATCTGATGCGCAGGAAATTCAACTTTACGGATTGAACGGCGCGTAAGACGATGGGCTTGCCATGTCCCGCCCCGATCCAACCCCGCACGGCGCCGCCCACGACGGCGCCCACGACAGCACCACCAGGCAAGCGGCCGAAACGCCGCACGCCGCCAATGGCGGGCCGCGCCTTCTTGCGCCGTGCAGGTCGTTGTGGGAACGATGCCAACGCGCACTGGCGCGGGCCGAGCAGCGCATCGTCGCCAACTTTCGCGTGCCGCCCGGCGGCGGATGATGCGGGGGAACCGCGCTGGCGGTCAGTACGACACGGCCATGGCAGCCAGATCGATCGACACCACGGGCCGGGCCAGCGCGGCGCTGGCGGCGCGCGCAAACTGTGCGCCCCATTCGGCATCGTTCAGTTTCTTTGGGCCAGCATCGCGTGCCACCACCAGCACCTTGTCGGCCAGCAGCAATTTGCCGGTGGGCCGCAGCGGTTCGCTGCCGAACGCGATGAACTGCGCATCCAGCCACTCGCGCGCCTCGGCGGGGGTCATGGGCGGCTGGTGATCGAGCGCAAAGGTCCATTCATTCCGCTCGTCCTGAATGACGCGCACTTCGCTTTGCATGATGGATGTCCTTTGGGTGGTTATAAGCAGCCAAGACTTTAGCCGATGCCCGGCACGCGCTTCGGCCCAGGCTTCGGCACGCCAGCAGATTCAGAGTCAAATATCCATCCAGCGCAATAGCAGCGGGCGCAAGCAGCTATCCAATCAATAGCAATCATTCATCGCATGCCCCGCAGATACAGGGCCGCGCCGCACAACGGCGGGTACCGATGGGCGCCCCGGGGCGCCACAGCCGCCGTCGTGCAACGCGCCCAACTCAGCCGCGTGCCCGGCGTGCGCGCACCGCTTCGTCAAGCACCGCCAGCACGGCTTCAGAACCCTCCCAACCCAGGCACGCATCGGTGATGCTTTGGCCGTAGGTCAGCGCGTTCACATCGCCCTTGCCGGGGGTGAACTTCTGCGCACCGGCGTGGATGTTGCTCTCCACCATCACGCCAAAGACCTGACGCGATCCGCCGGCGATCTGCGCGGCCACATCGCGCGCCACATCCAACTGCTTTTCGTGCTGCTTCAGGCTGTTGGCGTGGCTGCAGTCGACCATCAGCGTGGCCGGCAGCTTGGCGGCTTGCAGGTCGGCGCAGGCAGCCGCCACGCTGGCGGCGTCGTAGTTGGGCGCCTTGCCGCCGCGCAGAATCACGTGGCAATCTGGGTTGCCATCGGTGTGGACGATGGCCACCTGCCCGTTCTTGTGGACCGACAGGAAGTGGTGGCCGCGCGCCGCCGCCTGAATCGCGTCTGTCGCGATGCGGATGTTGCCGTCGGTGCCATTCTTGAAGCCAATGGGCGCCGACAGGCCGCTGGCCAATTCACGGTGCACCTGGCTTTCCGTCGTGCGCGCGCCAATGGCGCCCCAGCTGATCAGGTCGGCAATGTACTGGGGCGAGATCACGTCCAGGAACTCGCTGCCGGCGGGAAGACCCAGGCGATTGATGTCGATCAGCAACTGACGTGCGATGCGCAGGCCTTCGTCGATGCGGTAGCTTTCGTCCAGGTAGGGGTCGTTGATCAAGCCCTTCCAGCCGACCGTGGTGCGTGGCTTTTCAAAGTACACGCGCATCACCACTTCCAGTGTGTCGGCGTATTTGTCGCGCAGCGGCTTGAGGCGACGCGCGTAGTCCAGCGCGGCCGCGGGGTCGTGGATGGAGCACGGCCCGACAACGACCAACAGCCGATCGTCCTTGCCGTTGAGGATGCGGCGGATGGATTTGCGGGTGCTGGAAATCAGCGCCTCCACGGGCGTGCCGCGAATCGGGAAGAAGCGAATCAGGTGATCGGGCGGGGGCAGCACGGTAATGTCCTTGATGCGCTCGTCGTCGGTCTGGCTGGTGCGCTCAGGCGTTGCGGGGCGGACGTTCATG
>JAGOEM010000164.1 GCA_017997715.1 Ottowia sp. | reverse complement strand
ACTCCCCACGGTGCTCCTGCACCATCCTCACCGCGCGCTCACGCACCTCGGGTGAGAACTTGTTCGACTTCTTCATGGCTCAATCCTCTCAGAGTGTTGAGCCTCCTCAAAATCCGGGGCGGTTCAGTACCTCGCGCTGGATGCGCTGCAGCCCATATTTGACGAAAACAGCCGCCACACGTGGGACATGAGCATGCTTGGGCCGCGCTACGACGTGCCGCCCAAGCAGCTCGCGCAGGCCCGCGCGTCAGCCCTCCATGACGCGCGCCCGCAGGCACGCGCGCTGGCCGACGCAGCTGGCGCCCAGGTAGGCGCGGTGTTGCGCATCGAGAATCAGGATGCGTGGGCGGAAAGCTCAGGCGCCTACGTCTACGCGCATAAGCTTGGACGCTCTCTCGATAGCGGCAGACAGCGCCCGCCTTTGAACAGTGGACGGCGCGGCTCCGGCAGCTTAACTACCGCGTACGCCTCGCGCTCGGCGCGGCCGGTTGAGTGCGCGGCTCTACCGGCAGCGTCAGCCCTTCCTTGATCTCTTCCATCACCACGTAGCTGTTGCTTTGCGCGGGCACGGGGATTTTCTTCAGTATCTGCGCCAGCAGCTCGCGGTACTCGCCCATGCCGGCCAGGCGCGCCTTGACCAGGTAATCAAAGCGGCCGGACACCAGGTGGCATTCCAGCACGCGCGGCTCCAGCAGCAGTTCATCGCGCAGCTTCTCGAACAGCTCGCCCGACTTGGCCGACAGCGTCAGTTCGACGAACACCAGCAGCGGCCGGCCCAGCGCCGCGGGGTCGATGCGCGCGTGGTAGCCGGTGATGACGCCCACGCGCTCCAGCCGGCGCACGCGCTCGGTCACGGGCGAGGTGGACAAGCCGACCTCATGCGCCAGCTCGGTCATCGGCAGGCGGCCTTGGCGCTGCAGGATGTCCAGGATCTTGCGGTCGATGCGGTCAAGTTCAGGCACAGACATGGGGCGTTGGCGGGTTTTGCTGGGTGAATGGGGTGGCGCGGCGTCAGCACCGTGCTTTTCACTGCTTCAGTCGAATATTTCAGTGGTGTTTGCTGAATTGATCGTCCTACAGTTTCGTCTTCACCGCAAGCAGGGTTTGCGCGGGCGATTTTTACAGGACTGGGTCAGCATGAAAGTCATCGTTCTCGGCGGCGGCGTGGTCGGCATCACCACCGCGTACTACCTGGCACGCGGCGGTGCGCAAGTCACCGTGATCGAGCACCACGACGGTCCGGCGCTGGAAACCAGCTTTGCCAACGCCGGCCAGGTATCGCCCGGCTACAGCACGCCGTGGGCGGCGCCGGGCATCCCGGTCAAGGCGCTGAAATGGATGCTGCAGCGTCACGCGCCATTGGCCATTCGCGCCGATGGCAGCCTGTTCCAGCTGCGCTGGATGGCGCAGATGCTGCGCAACTGCACCAGCGCGCGCTACGCCGTCAACAAAGAGCGCATGACCCGCGTGGCCGAATACAGCCGCGACTGCCTGCGCCAGCTGCGCGCCGACACCGGCATCAACTATGACGAGCGCACGCGCGGCACGCTGCAGGTGTTTCGCACCGCCAAACAACTGGCCGCCGTGCAAAGCGACATTGCCGTGCTGCGCGAATGCGAGGTGCCCTTCCGCGAACTGCGCGCCGACGAGCTGCCCGAGATCGAACCCGCGCTGGCCCACGCCACCGGCCTGGTAGGCGGCCTGCACCTGCCGGGCGACGAAACCGGCGACTGCAACCTGTTCACCACCCGCCTGGCCGAACTGGCACGCGGGCTGGGCGTGGACATTCGCTACGGCATGGATGTGCGCCGGCTGGAAACGCAGGGCACGCGCATCACCGGGGTGCAAGTCGCCGCCACCGATGCCGCCGCCGACGCAGGCACGGTGCTGACGGCCGACCGCGTGGTGGTGGCCCTGGGTTGCGCATCGCGCGGCATGCTGCGCACGCTGGGCCTGGATTTGCCGGTGTACCCGGTCAAGGGCTATTCGCTGACGGTGCCGATCGTCGACGAAGCGCGCGCCCCGGTATCCACCGTGATGGACGAGACCTATAAAGTGGCGGTGACGCGCCTGGGCGATCGCATCCGCGTGGGCGGCATGGCCGAGCTGGCCGGCTACGACCTGCGCCTGAATCCGCGCCGCCGCGAAACGCTGGAGCTGGTCACCCAAGGCCTGTTTGCCGGCGCCGGCGACCTGCCCGCCGCCAGCTTCTGGGCCGGCCTGCGCCCCATGACGCCCGACGGCACCCCCATCCTGGGCCAGGCGCCCGGCTGGGACAACCTGATGGTCAACACCGGCCACGGCACCCTGGGCTGGACCATGGCCTGCGGCAGCGGCAAGCTGCTGGCCGACCTGACGCTGGGCCGCACGCCCGACATCAGCACCGATGGGCTGGCGCTTGATCGCTATGCAAACAATAGCTATTCACGCCCAACCGACGGGCGCCAGAGGCCGATTCATGCCTGATTTTCGCATCCGCAGTTTCGTTGAGAGACGGCGTCAGCGGATCAGCGCCCATGAAGAGAATCCCGCTGCGGAAGGCCGCTCAACTCAAAGCGGATCCAGTGGAAACACTGGCCGCTGCACGCGGCTGAACGGAAAGCGCGAATAGTCCGAGGTGGTCACGCCGGGGCTGTCGCACTCCACCAAGCCTGCTGAGAGTGGCACGAACACCGGCCGGCAATACATGCGCGACTTGAGCAAAAGGTAACGGAACTGCGTGGGGTCGATGCCGACGCAATGAAACACGCCTAGATCCCACGGCTCGTGGGTCTGCTCGGTCACCACAATCTGCGCTGCGCCTATATCGAAGCACACCGTGCGGCCCATCTGGCAGCGCAGGCCTGTGTAGATAGGGCCGGTGACGGTGTAGCCGCCATCACTGACCGCACGCACGGTGCCGCGCAAGCGCAGCGCTTGTTTGTGTAGGCCGATGCGAGTCAACGGCACTTTGTTGCCCAGGTCAATCTCCAGCTCTGCACCCACACCAGCTTTGGTCAGCGAAGCCACGGCCTCCGGGTCGCACAGCGGGCCCACCGCGATGCCGGAAAGCCCTTGTGCGAGCGCCGCCTGAAGCACATCCATCGTGTCGCAGGTGCCGCCCGACATGCAGTTGTCGCCGTGATCCAGCAGCAGCACCGGCTTGGTGACACCCACCGCCAGGGTTTGCGCCCGCGCCAGTGAATCGGCCAGTGATTCGCTGCGGTACACGTAGTCGGACCGGTGCGCCCATATCTGGCCGGCCAAGCCATCCACCGCAGTCTGCGCCGCCACATCCTCGTCTTGACGGCAAGTGGCCACCACGCTAATACACGGTGCTTCGATATCAGCCTGAGAGAAGCCGCTAAATACCGTGACTGCAGGCAGCCCGCTGCGCTCCAACGCGCGTGCTGCCTCTACCGCTTCGCGCATGTGGCCGCCCAGCGTAGTGCTGCGCAAGGTGTGGCTCATCAGCGGAAGGCGCTTCCAGACTACCCGGTAGGCGGCTTCACCGCGCCACATCTCCAGCAGCAGCCTGCCAGCCAGTTCACCGGTTTCATACATGTCAATATGGGGATAAGTCTTGAAACCCACCATCACATCGGCATTGCGGATCATCTTGGGCGTGAGGTTGCCATGCAGATCCAGCGCCACACCAATGGGCACACCGGGCGCGGCTGCGCGTACGCGTTCCAGCAGATCGCCCTCGCCGTCATCACTGTTCTCAGCCACCATCGCGCCATGCAGGTCGAGCAAGATGGCGTCGCAGCCAGGGACGGCCTCGACGATCCGGCGCGTCAGTTCGTCATACGCCTGGGCATGCACCAAACCGCTGGGGTTGGCCATGGCCGAGACAGGGGTGACGGCCTCGGCGCCGGCAGCTTCCGCCAAGTCGATGAACGCGGCCATCGCCGTGCGCATGCCCTTGTTCGCCGCGTAGGCATCGGTGCCATATGTGGGCGCGAAAGCGCTGATTGGTGTGGGTACCGGTGAGAAGGTGTTGGTCTCGTGGTTCAGGCGCGCGATCAGGAACCGTTGGCCGCTCACGTCGCCACCCCTGCGCTGGCGAGCATGGCACGAAGCAGTACGTTGCAGCCGGCCTCCAGATGCTCCGGATCGGCGTCTTCAATTTCGTTGTGGCTGATGCCATCGGCACAGGGAACAAAAATCATGGCGGCAGGCGCCACCCGGGCCAGGTAGACCGCGTCATGCCCGGCGCCGCTGACGCAGTCCATCGCGCTGTAGCCCAGGTCGGCGGCATTGGCGCGGACGGCCTCCACCAGGTTGGGGGTGAACGGTTGCGGCGGAAAGTACACGACCTGCTCGATCTCGATCTGGGTGCCACTTTGTTCGGCCACACGCACGCACGCAGCGCGAATGGCGGCATCCATGTCGGACAGCTGCACGTCGTCGGGCGCACGCAAGTCAACCGTGAATTTGACGCGACCGGGAATCACATTGCGGGAGTTGGGGAACACCTCCACCACGCCGACCGTGCCGCGCGCATGCGGCTTGCGGTCGACCGCGATACGGTTGACCTCGGCAATCAGCGTGCTGGCGGCCAGCAGCGCATCCTTGCGCAACTCCATGGGTGTGGGGCCAGCATGCGCTTCCATGCCCAGCACGGTCACGTCGTACCAGCGCTGGCCCAAGGCTGCCTGTACCACACCGATGACTTTCTCGTTGTTTTCCAGCACCGGGCCTTGTTCGATGTGTGCTTCGAAATACGCCCCCACCGCATGAGGAGGTTCAACCGGGCCCGCGTAGCCAATCTGTTGCAAGGCATCGCGCACGCTGATGCCCTCGCTGTCCTGCTGCTTCAGGGCGTGGTCCAACGTGAACGCACCCACGAACACGCCCGAGCCCATCATGACCGGCACAAAACGCGATCCTTCCTCGTTGGTCCAGACAACAACCTCCAGCGGCGCGCGGGTGCGGATCCCGGCGTCGTTGAGGGTCCGCAATACCTCAATGCCAGCCAGCACGCCATAGTTACCGTCGAACTTGCCGCCCGTGGGCTGCGTATCGATGTGGCTGCCAGTCATCACGGGCGGCAGACTGTCGTCGGTGCCGGCGCGGCGAGCGAAGATGTTTCCGATGGCGTCCATGCGAAGGTTGCATCCGGCTTCGCGCGCCCACAGCGAAAACAGATCCCGTCCCTGGCGATCGAGATCGGTCAGCGCCAGGCGGCAGACACCGCCCTTTTCCGTACCGCCGATCTGCGCCAGGTCCATAAGGGAACGCCATAGCCGGGCGCCATTCACGCGCAATACCTTTGCGTCTTGGGGGGGTAACTCGATGCTGCTGACACTCATGAAAATGCTCCGGTTTGAACTGCCCAGGCCCTCAGGCCATACCAACGCCCAGGTACCTGTCCTTCACGGCCTCGTCGGTCAGAAACTCGCTGTTTGAGCCCTCATACACGATGGCCCCTTGCTCAATGACGTAGTGGCGGTCAGCCAGCTGCGTGCAAACCTCAAGGTTTTGCTCAACCAGCAGAATCGAAACGCCTGCCGCCTTGATCACCTTGAGCTGCGCCACGATCTCTTCCACGATCACCGGCGCAAGCCCTTCGACCGGCTCATCCAGCATCAGTAGCCGGGGGGCGTTCAAAAGGGCTCGGCCTATGGCCAGCATTTGCTGTTCGCCACCCGACAGTTGGCCGCCGCCGTTGGTGCGGCGCTCTTTCAGGCGTGGAAATATCTGATAGACATCGTCCAGCTGCCACTTGGACTGCTTGCGCTGACCAAGCATCAGGTTTTCTTCGACCGTCAGCAATTTGAAGACACCGCGGTGCTCCGGCACCAGACAGATGCCCCGCTGGGCCACCTGGTGCGTAGCCAGCTTGCTCACCACTTCATTGCCAAAGCGCACCTGGCCGTCGGTCGGTTTGATCACGCCGGCGATGGTCTTGAGCGTGGTGCTCTTGCCCGCGCCATTGCGTCCCAGCAGCGAGACCAGCTCGCCATCACCCACTTGAAGCGCGACGCCCTGCAGCACGTGGCTTTTGCCGTAGTGGGCGTGAACCTGGTCAACCTGCAGCAGCGCCGAATTGGGTGCCGTACTCATGCCTTGCCTCCCGTGATCATGTTGCCCAGATAGGCCTTTCGCACCCGATCGTCGTTGCGAATAGCGTTGGGTAGGCCTTCGGCCAGCACTCGGCCTTGCTGCATCACCGTGATGGTGTCGGAGATATCCATCACGATGCTCATGTTGTGCTCAATGAGCACAACGGTCTGCTCGTCCTTCAGGCTGCGGATCAGGTGCTTCATGTCTTCCAGGTCGTCGATCCCCATGCCCGATGTGGGCTCATCCAGGAAGATCGCCTTGGGCCGAGCTGCCAGCGCCATGCCCACTTCCAGCCGGCGCTGCTGACCGTGCGAAAGATTGCCCGCAGGCGTATCGGCGTAGCGTTGCAACCCCAACGTGGCCAGAACCTTGTCGACGGCTTCTGCGCACGCCAAAGCGCCGGTTGGTTGCTTCCAGCAGTTGAGTGCCAGGGCGGGCGCAACGCCCTGTGCAGCCAGACGCAGGTTTTCCCGGACAGAGAGCGTCAGAAACAGGCTGGTAACCTGGAACGACCGTGCCATGCCGCGACGCACGCGCAGGTAATCGGGCTCCTGCGTGACATCGTGGCCATCAAAGACGATCTTGCCGCCGCTCACGGTCTTGGTGCCAGTGAGCATGTGGAACAGCGTGGTCTTACCCGCACCGTTAGGCCCGATGACCGAATGCACGGTGTTGGCCCGAACTTGGATGCTGACGCCGCCCAAGGCAACGAATTTGTCGTAGTGCTTTTCGACGCCCACCGCCTCGAGGAGCACGGGTGACTGCGCAGGGTTCTTGGTCATGCTGAGCCCCTCTCTGTATCAGCGGCGGTGCTTTCAGCGCCTTCAGGCGTTCGGCCGGATCGGCCACGCCAGACCAATTGCCACAGCTTCTGGCACAAGCCCCACAGGCCGCCTTGCATGCCCAGGCTGACCACAATCAGCACCACACCCAGTATCAACAGCCAACGCGGCCACAACGTAGACAGCCAGTCGCCCAACAGCACGTAGAACGCGGCACCTAGCAAAGACGCCAACAGATTGCCTGTGCCGCCGATCACCGTCATGACGAGGATCATCTCGCTGGTGTGGTATTCGGCATTGGACAGCGGTGCGATCCCCGTCATCAACGCGTGCAGGGCGCCTGCCAGGGCCGTGACTGCGCCCGATATCACGAACGCCTGCAGCTTCAGCAAGCGCAGGTTGTAGCCAACAGCAGCGGCACGCTCCTCGTTGTCGCGCACAGCAAGCAAAGTGCGCCCGAAGATCGAATCGCTCATGCGCCGCAACAAGCTGTAGACCACCAGAAACAGCACGGCGACAAAGCTGTAGTACTGCCATGGTGTCGTCAGCGAGAACAGGGTGTAGTCACCCGCGGTGAGCGAATGGCGAGGGATGTCCATCAGCCCGTTGTCGCCGCCGGTCAGGTCGGTGGCGGTGTAGGCGAGGAAATAGAACATCTGCGAGAAAGCCAGGGTCAGCATCACGAAGTACGTACCCCGTTGCCGTATGGCCACCCAACCGACGATGGCTGCACCGATCGCACCCATGGTCACTGCCAACACCAGTGCCAGCGGCATCGGGATAGGCAGGCGCGTCAGCACGATGCCCAGCGTGTAGCTGCCCAGTCCGAAGAAGATGCCCTGTCCGAAGGACAGCAAACCGGTATAGCCTAGCAACAGGTTGCAACCCATGGCGGCCAGGCCGTAAATCAGCACTTCGGTCGCCAGCGAGCCTGACTTCATGAACAATGGCATGGCCGCCACGATCGCTACAGCAATGAGGAATTGGATGTGCTTGGACATGGTTTTTCCTCCTCAGACCGCGCGGCCAAGCAGGCCGTTTGGCCGCAGCAGCAATACCGCAGCCATTGCAACGTAGATCATCAAGCTGGCCCCTTGCGGCCATATCGTGCTCATCAAGCTCTGAACGATGCCGATCAGCAGCCCTCCCACCAGGGCCCCACTGAAACTGCCAAGCCCCCCCACTACCACCACGACAAAGGCGACGGCGAGCGCCTCAACAC
>JAGOEM010000339.1 GCA_017997715.1 Ottowia sp. | reverse complement strand
GTGATGCGCCGCGCCGTGGCCATGAGCAGCGCAAAGCCGAAGTCGGCCGTGGTCTCGGTGAGCACGTCCGGCGTGTTCGTGCCCTGCACGCCGGCGGCGCTCATGGCGGCCACGTCGAAATTGTTGTAGCCCACGGCCATGTTGGCCGCGATTTTGAGGCGCGGACAGGCGGCCAGCAGCGCGGCGTCGATGCGGTGGCTGCCGGTGGTGAACACGCCGTCCTTGTCGGCCAGGCGCAGTGCCAGCTCGGCCTGGCTCCACAAAACGTCATCCGGGTTGGATTCGAGCTCGAAATGCTGCGCCAGGTAGTCAGTGATCTCGGGAAAGACATGGCGCGTGACCAGGATGCGGGGCTTGTTGGACATAAGGGTCTCCTTTTTTATTTTCAGCGCAGCCAGATGAAGGTCATGACGATGAACAACGGCACCAGGATGCCGCAAGACCACAGCATGTAGCCAAAGAAGCTGGGCATCTTCACGCCGCGATCCTCGGCAATCGCCTTCACCATGAGGTTGGGCGCGTTGCCGATATAGGTGTTGGCGCCCATGAACACCGCGCCGGCCGAGATCGCCGCCAGGGTGGTGGCGTAGGTGGTCATGAGCGTGGCTGGGTCGCCCCCTGCGGTGTTGAAGAACACCAGGTAGGTGGGTGCGTTGTCCAGGAAGGAGGACAGCACGCCAGTGGCCCAGAAGTACATGGCCGGGTCGGGCGTGCCATCGGGCCGCGTGACGGCCGACACGATGGCACCGAACGGCCCATGCACGCCCGCCTTGAGCATGGCAATCACCGGGATGATGGTCAGGAAGATGCCCGCAAACAGCTTGGCCACCTCTTGCATCGGAGCCCAGCCGAACTGGTTGTCGGCATGCACCTGGCGCGGCGTAAGCGCCAGCGATGCCAACGTGACCGCTATCAGCCCCACATCGCGCACCAGGCCCGGCAGGCCCACGGGCGTACCGGCGATCACCCACTGCACGGGCGATTGCCAGATGCCGCTCATCAACACCAGCGCCACCACCACCAGCAGCAGCACGAAGTTGATCTTGCCGTCAAAGCCGAGCGCCGCAGGGGAAGAGCTCGGCGTGGGGTCGCTGCGGTCCACCTCGCCCGCCTGGCGGAAGTACCAGGAATCGAGCACGAAGAACAGGGCCAGCAGCACGCCGACCATGAACAGCGTCTCGGGGAAGATGTGGCGCGCCGTCCAGAAGAAATCGACACCCTTCAAGAAACCCAGAAACAGCGGCGGATCCCCCAGCGGCGTGAGCGAGCCGCCGGCGTTGGAGACGATGAAGATGAAGAACACCACCACATGCGCCACATGCTTGCGATTGTCGTTGGCGCGTATCAAGGGGCGAATCAGCAGCATGGACGCGCCCGTGGTGCCCATGAAGCTGGCCAGCACCGCACCCAGGGCCAGAATGCCGGCGTTGAGCACCGGGCTGCCGCGCAGGTTGCCGCGTATATAGATGCCGCCGGCCACGGTGAACAGCGCCGCCAGCAGGATCACGAACGGGAGGTATTCGGCCACCAGCGCATGCACGAACTGCGCCCCCGCGGCCTGCGGCCCGAACACCACGCCAAACGGCAGCAGAAATGCCAGCGACCAGCCCAGCACGAGCTTGCCGAAATGGTGGTGCCAGAACAGCGGCGCCACCATGGGCAGCAGCGCAATGGACAGCAGGATGCCGGCAAAGGGCACGCTCCATAGCAGCGACAGTTGGCCGCCATCGATGTCGGCGGCGGCGGCCAGGGCCGGCGCCAGGCCGAGGGCGGCCAGGGTCAGGGTGCGAAAAGGCTTCATGGTGCAATCTTTCCTTGGTTCTTTTTTTGGTGGCATGCCGCACCTGTCATGGCGGGCCGGGAATGTCGAACACCTGGCGCAGGTAGGCCAGGTATTTTTCATCGTCGCACATGTTCTTGCCGGGCGCGTCCGACACCTTGGCCACGGGCTGGCCGTTGCAGCGCGTCATCTTGATGACGATCTGCAGCGGCTCATGGCCCAGGTCGTTGGTCAGGTTGGTGCCTATGCCAAAGGCCAGCTGGCAGCGGCCATGAAAGCGCTGGTGCAGCTCGATGATGCGCGGCACGGTGAGCGCGTCGCTGAAGATCAGCGTCTTGGTGAGCGGATCGACGCGGTTGTCGCGGTAATGCTGCAGCAGGCGCTCGCCCCAGGCAAACGGGTCGCCGCTGTCGTGGCGCGCGCCGTCGAACAGCTTGCAGAAATACAGGTCGAAGTCGCGCAGGAAGGCGTTCATGCCGTACACGTCGGACAGCGCGATGCCTAAGTCGCCGCGATATTCCTTGGCCCACATCTCAAAGCCAAACACCTGGCTGTCGCGCAGCCGCGGGCCCAGCGACTGGCAGGCCTGCAGGTACTCATGCGCCATGGTGCCCAGTGGCGTCAGCCCCATCCTCATCGCATACAGCACATTGCTAGTGCCCGCCAACTGTCCGGCTGCACCGTTGCTGCGATCGTCCACGCCCAGGCGTGCGCACAGCCCGCGCAGGACTTCCTCATGCCAG
>JAGOEM010000162.1 GCA_017997715.1 Ottowia sp. | reverse complement strand
TCGGTGCGCAGCGACTGCAGGATCTCCCAGGTGCGCGCGCCCAGCAGGCGCAGCACGATCTCGCGATCAGAGAAGCTGGTGTAGTTGTAGGGGATCTCGCGCAGACGCGCAGGCTCGGTGGCCTGGGCTGTCAACGCCGCCAGCGCTAACGGGACGTTCATCGTGTGACCTGGGTCGGGCCGCGTCGCGCGCAGCCCATGAGCCTCGGGCCCAGGATTTTAGGGCAAGCCCCGCGTCGGCGCTGGTGCCGCCTATAGGCGGCGGGCGGGCTGCGGGCCAGAAAAGGCGGCCAAGCCGGTCACGCGCTCAGCGGCTTTGCCACCGATGTGCCGACGCCGATAGCGGCGGCACCCGAGCCAACGCCGCCCTTAGAACAGCACGCGGCAGCGGATGGTGCCGGGAATCAGCGCCAGTTTTTCCTGCGCCAGTTCCGACGACTGGGCGTCCAGGTCGATCACCACATAGCCCACTTTCTCGTTGGTCTGCAGGTACTGCGCCGAGATGTTGATGTGGTTGTCGGCAAACACCTGGTTGATGGCCGACAGCACACCGGGCACGTTGCGGTGAATGTGCAGGATGCGGTGCTTGCCGGGGTGGGCCGGCAGCGCCACTTCAGGGAAGTTGACGGACGTGATGCTGGTGCCGTTGTCGCTGTACTTGACCAGCTTTTCCGCCACTTCCAGGCCGATGTTGGCCTGGGCTTCCATGGTCGATCCGCCGATGTGCGGCGTCAGGATCACGTTGTCCAGCCCGCGCAGCGGCGATTGGAATTCGTCCTTGTTGCTTTTGGGCTCGACGGGGAACACGTCCACCGCGGCGCCCAGCAGCTTCTTGGACTGGATGGCCTCGGCCAGCGGCTCGATGCGCACGACGGTGCCGCGCGAGGCGTTGATCAGGATGCCGCCCGGCTTCATGGCCGCGATCTGTTCGGCGCCAATCATCCACTGGGTCGAAGGCAATTCGGGCACGTGCAGGCTGACGATGTCGCTTTGCGCCAGCAACTCATTCAAATCGTGCACCTGGCGCGCGTTGCCCAGCGGCAGCTTGTTGACCACGTCGTAGAAGACCACGTGCATGCCCAGTGCCTCGGCCAGCACCGACAGCTGCGTGCCGATGGAGCCATAGCCGACGATGCCCAGCGTCTTGCCGCGAATCTCGTAGGCGTTGTCGGCGCTTTTGAGCCAGCCGCCGCGGTGCGCCACCGCGCTTTTCTCGGGCACGCCGCGCAGCAGCAGGATGGCTTCGGCCAACACCAGCTCGGCCACCGAACGGGTGTTGGAATACGGCGCGTTGAACACCGCAATGCCGCGCTCGCGCGAGGCATTCAAATCAATCTGGTTGGTGCCAATGCAGAAGGCACCCACGGCCACCAGCTTGGGCGCGTGGGCAAACACATCGGCCGTCAGTTGCGTGCGCGAACGGATGCCCAGAAAGTGCACGTCGGCCAGCTTGCGCCGCAGATCGTCGCCTTCCAGCGCGCCCGGCAAAGCCTCGATCTGGGTGTAGCCCGCGCGCCTCAGCACATCTTGCGCGGAGGCATGGATGCCCTCCAGCAGCAGGAACTTGATCTTGCTCTTTTCCAGCGAAGTTTGTTGCATGACAGCAATTCGGTAAATATCCAGACAAAGCGGCCCAACAACTGGGTGGCCACCCCTTATTCGCAAACCCGTCGCAAGTGACGCGCATATATATTGTGCATTGCAGCAGTACCCCTGATCGCCTCCGTCCTTTTGCAGCGGCGGCCTGCCTGGGGTGAGCGGGGTTATCCCGCTTGTGACGCTGCGTTGACCTATGCGACAACGTCACTCTTCTGTCACGGTCGCGCCGTAGTGTGTGGCGCCCGAGTCATTTTGAAAATCATCAGGAGCATTCATGCGATTCAAGCATCTGGCGCTGGCAAGCGCCGCCGCATTCAGCCTTGGCCTGGCCGTGCCGGCACACGCCCAGACCGAGATTCAGTGGTGGCATTCCATGGGCGGCGCACTGGGCGAATGGGTCAACGACATGGCCAAGGAATTCAACGCCAGCCAGAAGGACTACCGCATCGTGCCCACCTTCAAGGGCAGCTACGACGAATCGATGACCGCCGCCATTGCCGCCTTCCGTGCCGGCAACGCACCGCACATCCTGCAGGTGTTTGAAGTCGGCACCGCCACCATGATGGCCAGCAAAGGCGCCATCAAGCCGGTGGCCGAAGTGATGAAGGAAGCCGGCGTCAACTTCGACCCCAAGGCCTACGTGCCTGCCGTGGCCGGTTACTACACCGCGTCCAACGGGCAAATGCTGAGCTTTCCGTTCAACAGCTCGACCACGGTGTTCCACTACAACCGCGACGCCTTCAAGGCCGCCGGCCTGGACCCCAGCAAGCCGCCCAAGACCTGGCCTGAAGTGGCGTCGGCCGCCGCCAAGCTGAAGGCGTCGGGCCACAAATGCCCCTTCACCACCAGCTGGGCCAGCTGGACGCAGCTGGAAAGCTTCAGCGCCTGGCACAACGTGCTGTTCTCTACGCTGAACAACGGCTTTGGCGGCACCGGCACACGCCTGGCGATCGAAACCCCGCTGCACGAGCGCCACATCCAGAACCTGGCCAACATGGCGCAGCAAGGCCTGTTTGTCTACAAGGGACGCGGCAATGCGGCCGACGCCACCTTTGTGTCGGGCGAATGCGCCATGATGACCGGCTCGTCCGGCCTGTACGCCAACGTCAAGCGCAACGCCAAGTTCGCCGGCGGCATCAGCACCCTGCCCTACTACCCTGATGTGACCGGCGCGCCGCAAAACACGGTGATCGGTGGCGCCAGCCTGTGGGTGATGAGCGGCAAGAAGCCGGCCGAATACAAAGGCATTGGCCAGTTCTTTGCCTACCTGTCCAAGCCCGAAGTGGCCTCTGAAAGCCACAAGCGCACGGGCTACCTGCCGGTGACCATCGCCGCCTACGAGCAGACGGAAAAGTCGGGCTTCTACAAAGAGAACCCCGGCACCGACGTGGCCGTGCAGCAGATGATCCGCAAGACTACCGACAAGTCGCGCGGCGTGCGCCTGGGCAACTTCGTGCAGATCCGCACCATCGTCGACGAAGAGCTGGAAGGCGTCTGGGCCGGCAAGACACAGGCCAAGGCTGCGCTGCAAAACATCACCAAGCGTGGCAACGAGCAGCTGGACCGCTTCCAGAAGGCGAACAAGTAAAGCACCCTTGGGCGCTAAGCGCCGTTTAACGCCGCTTAACGCCGTCTCCCCCTCGCTCAGCGCGCACGCGCTGCGGCAAGGGGCGCAGTGCGTGCAGCGGGGCGGCACGGGCGCGCCTGCCTGAAGGATGGCGGCGTGCTGGTGTGCGCCGCCTACGCCGTGCAACGCACAGCGAAACCTGGTGCCCTGCGGCACCCCATCCCCATTACCCACTCGTCTGCATGACCCATTTGCTGAAGAACCCCGAGCGCCAGCGCTACGAGGCCACGCGCGATACCCAGGTTCTGGGCTATTCGGTCTACCGCGATCTTGGCGACGTGGTGGAACTGCCCCACACCGTGGTCGAACCCGCCTTTGAAGGCCAGGGCATTGCCAGCGCGGTGGTGCGCTTTGCGCTGGACGATATCCGCGCCAGCGGGCGGCAGGTGTTGCCCACCTGCAGCTTCGTGGCCCGCTACATCCAGCGCCACCCCACGTATGCCGACATGGTGGCCCGCTGCAATTGAAATATGAATCAAAATGGCCTGCAGCGCCCGTCTTTCATGCGCAAGCAGCTATGCTTTTGATAGTTCACACACTTCTTCAACCCGCCGCAGCGGTGGCCGCGCAGGTGCGGGTAGACGCTGCCCTGCTCCGCCTTGGCCCGCGGCTATGATGGCGCCTCATGGAAAAACGCGTGCGCTTCAAATCGGCATGGCTGCCCTGGTTGTTGGTGGCGCCGCAAATGGCCATCGTGCTGGTCTTCTTCTTCTGGCCGGCCGGCCAGGCGCTGTACCAAAGCGTGCTGCAGGAAGACGCCTTCGGCACCAGCCGCGAGTTCGTCGGCATGGCCAATTTCCAACGGCTGTGGGACGATTCCAGCTACCTCAACTCTTTCAAGATCACGCTGATCTTTTCGGCCCTGGTGTCGGTCGTTGGCATCAGCGTGGCGCTGGTGCTGGCCGTCATGGCCAACCGTGTGGTGCGCGGCGCCACCCTGTACAAAACCCTGCTGATCTGGCCCTACGCCGTGGCCCCCGTGGTGGCCGGTGTGCTGTGGCTGATGATGTTCGCGTCGCCCTGGGGCGTGGTGTCGTACCTGCTGGAGCTGATGGGCATCAAGTGGAACCACCTGCTGAACGCCAACCACGCCATGGCGCTGATCGTGATGGCGGCGGTGTGGAAGCAGATTTCGTACAACTTCCTGTTCTTTCTGGCCGGACTGCAGTCGATCCCCAACGCGGTGATTGAAGCGGCCACCATCGATGGCGCCACGCCCTGGCGGCGCTTTTGGACCATCGTCTTCCCGCTGCTGTCGCCCGTCACCTTCTTTTTGCTGGTGATGAACGTGATCTATGCCTTCTTCGACACCTTCGCCATCGTCGATGCGGCCACGCACGGCGGGCCCGGTAAAGACACGGCCATCCTGGTCTACCGCGTGTACTACGACGGCTTCAAGGCGCTGGACATGGGCGGCTCGGCCGCGCAGTCGGTGGTGCTGATGGCCATCGTCATCTTGCTGACGGTGTTCCAGTTCCGCTTTGTCGAGAAGAAGGTGCAGTATTGAAATCGGAACACCCCCCTGAGACGCTGACGCGCCTTCCCCCCTCTGTTGCACGAGGGGGGACAACGCTGGTGGCCGCCGCAGGTGCGGCCACGGCGTTCGTTGGCCTGACCTGCGCCGCGGCCGTTTCTCCTTCCCCCGTTGGGGGAAGGCAGGGATGGGGGCCGGCGCGGTGCCACAGCCTCGTTGCACGTCAAGGGCAAGCCGCATGATCGAACGCCGCCCTGTCCTCGACTTCGTCGCCCACACCATTCTGATCATCGGCGTGGCGGTGGTCGCCTTCCCGGTGCTCGTGGCCATCATCATGTCCACCCAGACGGCCAGCCAGATCGCGGGCAGCCACCCGCTGTCGCTGGTGCCGGGCAGCAACATGCTGTCCAGCTACCAGCTGGCCCTGTTCGGCGGCAAGACGCAGAACGGCGCCACCATTGCCCCCGGCTGGCCGATGCTGTGGGTCAGCTTTGTCACCGCAATGACCATTGCGCTGGGCAAGATCGCGATCTCGCTGCTGTCGGCGTTTGCCATCGTCTACTTCCGGTTTCCGTTTCGCGGCCTGGTGTTCTGGATGATCTTCATCACCCTGATGCTGCCGGTGGAAGTGCGCATTGGGCCCACTTACGAGGTCGTTGCGGACCTGAAGCTGCTCAACAGCTACGCCGGCCTTACGGTGCCGCTGATTGCCTCGGCCACCGCCACCTTCCTGTTCCGCCAGTTCTTTTTGACGATTCCGGACGAGCTGGCCGAGGCCGCACGGATTGACGGCGCCGGCCCCATGCGCTTTTTCAAGGACATCCTGCTGCCCCTGTCCAAGACCAGCATGGCCGCGCTGTTCGTGATCCAGTTCATCTACGGCTGGAACCAGTACCTGTGGCCGCTGATCGCCACCACCAGCGAAGACATGTACCCCATCGTGCTGGGCATCAAGCGCGCCATCTTTGGCGAGATCTATGTCGAATGGAACGTGGTGATGGCCACCGCCATCCTGGCCATGATTCCGCCGGCGCTGGTGGTGATCCTGATGCAGAAATGGTTCGTCAAAGGCCTGGTGGATACCGAGAAATGACGGCTGCCGCAGGCGCTTGTGCTTACCCGCCAATGGCCGATGGCCGCGCAGGCTTTGTGCGCCTGAGCCTGCGGCTGCTGGCGGGCTTTCCTCTTTTTGCCCTGGCGCTGCTGTTTTTGCCCCCAAATCGCTGGGTTGAGACCGCGCTGGCCCTGCTGTTGCTGTCTGCGCCGTGGGTCTTTGCCGTGCTGGCCTGGCGCTTTGCCCGCCATTACGCGCGGGCGGCAGCGTGGGCCTGGTACGCGCTGTCGGTTCTGCTGGCGCTGCTGGGCCTGGCGCTGATCGCCGGCGCCGTCTACCTGATGCTGCTGGGCAGCGCGTTCGGCAAAGCCTAGGCCTGCTGAACCTGGCCTTCCTTCCTCATTCGTTTTCCGCCCCACTGCCATGGCCTCCATCGAACTCAAGAACGTCATCAAGCGCTACGGCACCGGCCCCAAGGCCAACCAGGTCATCCACGGCGTCAGCGCCGAAGTGCAGGACGGCGAATTCGTCGTCATCGTCGGCCCGTCGGGCTGCGGCAAATCGACGCTGCTGCGCATGGTGGCGGGGCTGGAAGAAATCAGCGACGGCACCATCAGCATTGGCGGGCGCGTGGTGAACGAGCTGGAACCGGCCGAGCGCGACATCGCCATGGTGTTCCAGAACTACGCGCTGTACCCACACATGAGCGTGTTCGACAACATGGCCTATGGCCTGAAGATCAAGAAGGTGCCCGCCGACGAGATCAAGGCGCGCGTGGACAAGGCCGCCGCCATTCTGGAGCTGGGCGCGCTGCTGCAGCGCAAGCCGCGCGAGCTGTCGGGCGGGCAGCGCCAGCGCGTGGCGATGGGCCGCGCCATCGTGCGCCAGCCGCAGGTGTTTTTGTTTGACGAGCCGCTGTCCAACCTGGACGCCAAGCTGCGCGCCCAAACCCGGCTGGAGATCGAAAAGCTGCACCGTGAACTGGGCATCACCAGCCTGTTTGTCACGCACGACCAGGTCGAAGCGATGACGCTGGCGCAACGCATGATCGTGATGAACGGCGGGCGCATGGAGCAGTTCGGCACGCCCGAAGAGGTGTACCACCGCCCGGCCAGCACCTTTGTGGCCGGCTTCATCGGCGCGCCGCCCATGAACCTGCTGAAGGGCATGGAAGGCGTGCGCGAAGGCGTGATCCTGGGCATTCGGCCCGAACACCTGCGCGTGGTCGATTCCGGCGGCTGGCCGCTGCACGTGGAAACGGTGGAAATGCTGGGCGCCGAACGCCTGATCTACGGCCGCCTGGGCGGCCCGCAAGGCACCTGGTCGATCCTGCGCATGAGCGAGACCGAAGCCCCGCCCGCGCCCGGCCAGGCGCTGCACGTGGTGCCGCTGGAAGACCGTGTGCACGGCTTTGACGAAGCCACCGGCCTGCGCGTCGAATCTTGATTCACTATCTTTTCAATAGCTGCTTGCGCCCGACAGTCGGGCGCTACAGGCACTTTTGATATGAAATCCGTCTATCTGACCGGCCATGGCGGCAACGAAGTCGTCGCCGTGGGCGAGCGGCCCTTGCCCAGCGTCGGCCCGGGCGAAGTGCGGGTGCGCGTGCACGCCGCCACGCTGAACCGCGTGGACCTGTACATGCGCGACAGCGGCGCCGGCATTCGCCACCAGATCCCGCAGATCATGGGGCTGGACGGCGCGGGCGTCATCGACGAACTGGGCGCGCCCGATGCGCTTTGGCAGCCAGGCCAGCGCGTGCTGCTGCACCCCGGCATCGCCTGCGGGCGCTGCGAGTTCTGCCTGCGCGGCGACGACGTGCTGTGCACGCAATACCAGCTGATTGGCGAACACCGCGACGGCAGCTTTGCGCAGTACGTCACCGTGCCGGCGCGCAACCTGCTGCCGCTGCCCCCGGACTGGTCGTTTGCCGAAGGCGCGGCGCTGGGCGTGAACCACCTGACCGCGTGGCGCATGCTGGTCACGCAGGCGCGCCTGCAGCCGTGGGAAACGGTGCTGGTGTTCGGCATTGGCGGCGGCGTGTCGCTGGCCGGGCTGCAACTGGCCAAGGCGCTGGGCGCGCGCGTCATCGTCACATCGCGCCACGCTGGCAAGCTGGCCAAGGCGCGCGCGCTGGGCGCCGACCACGTGATCGACAGCAGCCACGAAGACGTGGCCAAAGCCGCGCTGGCCGCCACCAACGGGCGCGGTGTCGACGTGGTGTTTGAAAACGTGGGCGAAGCCGTGTGGCCCGCCGCCATGAAATCGCTGGTGCGCGGCGGCCGCCTGGTCACCTGCGGCGCCACCAGCGGCGACCAGCCCGGCGCCGACC
>JAGOEM010000163.1 GCA_017997715.1 Ottowia sp. | reverse complement strand
ACCCGGTTGGCGCTGGTGTCAAGCAGCACGAATGGCCGATCCTGGTGATCGGTTTCGCCGTATTTCAGGAACTGGCTGTGGACGATGGTCCCGCCCTCGGTGTCGAAGGTCAGCTTCAGTACATCGGTGGAGATGTCGACCCGCTCGCGTGGCAGGGCTGGCGTGGCGCCGGTGGGCACTGCCCCCGCCGGTGCCGCGGCAGCGGTTCCGGCTTGTGTGCTGCTGGGCACATCCGAGGCAGCGGCGCTGGCCGATGGCGCGGCGGACGCCGGCGCACTGGCGCTGGCTGCCGGCGCGCTGCTTGGGAAGAAGGTGGGCTTCTTGCCGTTGTGAACCTGCCATTGATCCCACAGCATGACCAGGGAAAAGGCAAAGATCACCCAAAGAATCGTGCGGCGAATGTCGTTCATGAGGGATGGCGGGGGGAAGTCGGTTTCGCGTCCCGGTTGCCGAGCAAACCGGTGAAAAGCTTGGGCGGGGTCTCAGGCACCGGGTCGCATCCACCCTGGCACCAGGGTTGGCAGCGCGCCAGTCTTCGCAAGGTCAGGTAACTGCCGGCCATGCTGCCATGCTTTTGCAACGCGCTGATGGCGTAGACCGAGCAAGTGGGTTCAAACCGGCAGGACGAGCCGAGCCAGGGCGACAACAGCAGGCGGTAGGCCTTGACGAGGGCAATCAACGCTGCGCGCATGGCTTACGGCCCCGTTCGAACAACTGCATCAGCTCGGCGCGCACGGTTTGGCACAAGGCGTCCGACCGCGCACTGGCAAACTGGGCCAGCGGATAGGGCGCGCGCAGGCGAACCAGGTAGGCCAGACCGTCCAGCGGAAGATCGAGTTGATCGCCCACGGCATACACCTGTCGCCGGATGGCGTTGCGGGTCACCGCACGGCGCGCACAGCGTTTGGGCGCCATGGCGCCCAGCCAGGTGGGCCCAAGGGGCAGGAACACGCTGGCGCTGGTTGCCTGCCCGTCTTCCGTCGTGGTGACGCAGACGCGGTGAAGCGCGAAATGGGCCGTGCGCGCCACTGGCGGCGTGCGCAGCAAGGCTTGAAACTGGGTGCGAGTGCGCAGGCGCCGCATCGGTCAGCCGTCGCCGGTTACGAGCGTGCGCAGCGAGCTGTTGGACGAAAGCCCGCGTTCAGACTGCCAGGCGCTTGCGGCCTTTGGCACGGCGCGCGTTGATGACCGCGCGGCCGCCGCGCGTTTTCATGCGAACCAGAAAGCCGTGGGTGCGTGCACGACGCGTCTTGGAGGGCTGATAAGTGCGTTTCATGTCAAGGTTGTCCTTGGATTCGATTGGCTGAATGAAGTGGGCCGCCGCGGAAGTGCGAACCCGTCATCCCTTGGCGTGGCGAATCTTCTAAGCAAGCCGCCCTGACATTGATCGCCAGCAAACGCCGACGCCAATACCCGTTCGCACTGAGGGGAACCCCGCATTATCGCAGAGATCGCCAATCTGTCCAAGCCCGATGCAGTTGGGCGCAGCGGCGCGCTTCGTGTGCGAAACGAAAATGGACCTGCGGCGCTTGTGGAAAACCCGTGTCCGTGAGACACTGCGCGGTTGAGATTTCAAGAATTATCCACAGTTTCTGGGCGCCCCGACATGGACGATACCGAAGCCGCGGCGCCGTATCTGGAAGCGCCCTCGTCCTTGTGGCCGGCCTGCCAGGAGGCGTTGGCGCACGAGCTGCCTGACCAGCAATTCAATACCTGGATCAAGCCCTTGACCGCACAGTTCGTGCCGTCCGAAGGGCGTCTGACGCTGTTCATTGCCAACCGGTTCAAGATGGATTGGGTGCGTGCGCAGTACGCCGGGCGCATCGTTGCCGTGCTCGAGCGGATCTGCGGCCAATCGATGGTGCTTGAGTTGGCACTTGCTCCGCGCGCAGCGCCCGTCAACAAAGGATTGCCTGCTTCGGCGCCTTCCGCATCTGCTGAGGCTGCAGTCAACACGGCGGCGGCGGCAGGCGCTGGCAGTGACGAGGCCGAAGACGCCGCGCCCGCCCAGGCGCCACGCCACCGGCTGAACAGCGCGCTGACCTTTGATACCCTGATTGAAGGTTCTGCCAACCGCATGGCGCGGGCCGCCGCGCTGCACGTGGCCGGGGCCCCGGGGCGGTTGTACAACCCCTTGTTCATCTATGGCGGGGTGGGCTTGGGCAAGACGCACTTGATGCACGCCGTGGGCAACAAGCTGTTGGCCAGCAAGCCTGAAGCCAAAGTTCTCTACATTCATGCCGAGCAATTCGTCTCGGATGTGGTCAAGGCGTACCAGCGCAAGGCCTTCGATGAATTCAAGGGGCGCTACCACTCGCTGGATTTGCTGTTGATCGACGATGTGCAGTTCTTTGCCAACAAAGACCGCACCCAGGAAGAGTTCTTCAACGCGTTTGAGGCCTTGCTGACCAAAAAGAGCCACATCGTGATGACCAGCGACACCTATCCCAAGGGGTTGCCGGACATTCACGAGCGCTTGATTTCACGCTTTGATTCGGGCTTGACCGTGGCCCTGGAGCCGCCCGAGCTGGAAATGCGCGTGGCGATCCTGATCAACAAGGCGGCCAGCGAAGGCGCCGAGATGGCGGAGGACGTAGCCTTTTTTGTCGCCAAGAACGTGCGCTCCAACGTGCGAGAGCTGGAAGGCGCGCTGCGCAAGATATTGGCCTATTCGCGCTTCAACCAGAAGGAAATCTCGATCCCGCTGGCGCGCGAGGCGCTGCGCGACCTGCTTTCGATCCAGAACCGGCAGATCAGCGTCGAGAACATCCAGAAAACCGTGGCCGACTTCTACAAGATCAAGGTGTCGGACATGTACAGCAAGAAGCGGCCCGCCTCCATCGTGCGGCCCAGGCAGATTGCGATGTACCTGGCCAAGGAACTGACGCAGAAAAGCCTGCCGGAGATCGGCGAGCTGTTTGGCGGGCGCGACCACACCACGGTGTTGCACGCGGTGCGCAAGATCGCCGCCGAGCGGCAGCAGCTGACCGAATTGAACCAGCAGCTGCATGTGCTGGAGCAGACGCTCAAGGGCTGAATCCGCGCGGAATCGGCGGGTCACAAAAGCGGCGACAATACAGGGTTGCCATTCGCGCACGCGCGCGTGGCTGAGTTACCCAACACTCCCCCCATTGACCTGCGGCAACCTTGCGCCGCGCATACGACGAGCCTGACGAGGAAGACATGATCGTTCTGAAGACTACCCAAAACCAATTGCTGGCTGCGCTTCAGTCCGTGTCGGGCATTGTTGAGCGGCGGCACACGCTGCCGGTGTTGGCCAACGTCTTGCTGCGCAAGACCGGCGAGACCACCCAGCTGACCACCAGCGACCTGGAGATCCAGATCCGCACCAACGCGGTGCTGGGTGGCGACAGCGGCAGCTTTGCCACCACCGTGGGCGCGCGCAAGCTGATCGACATCTTGCGCACCATGCCGGCCGACCAGACCGTCAGCCTGGAATCGCAGGGCGCCAAGCTCATCCTCAAGGGCGGCAAGAGCCGCTTCACCTTGCAGACGCTGCCGGCGGAAGACTTTCCGCTGGTGCAAGAAGCGCCCAACTTCGGGCCCGCCTTTCAGGTGCCGCAAAAGACGCTCAAGCAGCTGCTGGATCAGGTGGCGTTTGCCATGGCGGTGCATGACATCCGCTATTACCTGAATGGCATTCTGTTCGTGGCCGAGGGCCGCCAGCTGAGCCTGGTCGCCACCGACGGCCACCGCCTGGCTTTCACCGGCGCCACGCTGGACGTCGAAGTGCCCAAGCAAGAGGTGATCCTGCCGCGCAAGACCGTGATCGAGCTGCAGCGCCTGCTGTCCGACGCCAGCGTGCCCGAAGGGCAAGAGGCGCCGATGATCGAGATGCAGTTTGCCGGCAACCAGGCCAAATTCAGCTTCGGCCACATGGAATTCGTGACCAAGCTGGTGGAAGGCAAGTTCCCCGACTACAACCGCGTGATTCCCAAGAGCCACAAGAACGCCGTCACGCTGGGGCGCGCGCCGCTGCTGGCCAGCCTGCAGCGCACCGCCATCCTCACCAGCGAAAAGTTCAAGGGCGTGCGCCTGAACTTCGAACCCGGCCTGCTGCGCATCGCGTCCAACAACGCCGAGCAAGAGGAAGCCGTGGACGAGCTGGACATCGACTACGGCGGTGATTCGATCGAGATCGGCTTCAACGTCACCTACCTGATCGACGCGCTGGCGAACATGGGGCAGGACATGGTCCAGATCGAGCTGCAGGATTCCAACAGCTCGGCGCTGTTCACCATTCCCGATACGGCCCAGTTCAAGTACGTCGTGATGCCGATGCGTATTTGATATGGTTTTGATAGCTGCTTGCGCCCGTCTGGCAAGCGCTAGAGGTCGATTTTGCTAGTAATCTCGGCCGCGTTTGCGGCCGACATGCGTTTATCGAAGGCAGTCTGAATGAGCACCGACAACAAGCCCGCCCCCCAAAACACGTCTCCGAAGGGCATTGACGCGCCTGAGGGTTCGACACCCGCCGAGGCGCCGGGCACGCAGCCAGTTCAGCCGGCGGGCCTTGACGCCACCGGGTACGGCGAAGGCGCCATCCAGATCCTCGAAGGCCTGGAGGCGGTGCGCAAACGCCCCGGCATGTACATCGGCGATACCAGCGACGGCACCGGCTTGCACCATCTGGTGTTCGAGGTGGTCGACAACTCCATCGACGAAGCGCTGGCCGGCTATTGCGACGACATCGTCGTCACCATCCACAGCGACAACTCCATCAGCGTGGTCGACAACGGGCGCGGCATTCCCACCGGCGTCAAGATGGACGATAAGCACGAGCCCAAGCGCTCCGCCGCTGAAATCGCGCTGACCGAACTGCACGCCGGCGGCAAGTTCAACCAGAACAGCTACAAGGTCTCCGGCGGCCTGCACGGTGTGGGCGTCAGCTGCGTCAACGCGCTGTCCAGCACGCTGCGCCTGACCGTGCGCCGCGACGGCAAGCGCCACGACCTGGAATTCAGCCGCGGCTTTGTGCAGAACCGGATCCTGGAAACCGTGAACGGGTTCGAAATCTCGCCGATGAAGATCACGGGCGACACGGACAAGCGCGGCACCGAGGTGCGCTTTCTGCCCGACACCGAAATCTTCAAGGAAAACAACGAATTCCATTACGAGATCCTCAGCAAGCGGCTGCGCGAGTTGAGCTTTCTGAACAACGGCGTGCGCATTCGCCTGATCGACGAACGCAGCGGCAAGGAAGACGATTTTTCGGGCGCTGGCGGCGTCAAGGGTTTTGTCGACTTCATCAACGCCGGCAAGCGCGTGCTGCACCCCAACGCCTTCCACGCCACGGGCACGCGCCCGGCCGATACGTACGGCGGCATTCCCGGCACCGAAATCGGTGTCGAAGTGGCCATGCAGTGGAACGACGGCTACAACGAGCAGGTGCTCTGCTTTACCAACAACATTCCGCAGCGCGACGGCGGCACCCACCTGACCGGCCTGCGCGCCGCGATGACGCGGGTGATCAGCAAATACATCGCCGACAACGACCTGGCCAAGAAGGCCAAGGTGGAAGTGTCGGGCGACGACATGCGCGAAGGCCTGATCTGCGTGATGAGCGTGAAGGTGCCCGAGCCCAAGTTCAGCAGCCAGACCAAGGACAAACTGGTCAGCAGCGAAGTGCGCGCGCCGGTTGAAGACATCGTCGCCAAGGCGCTGACCGACTACCTGCAAGAGCGCCCGACCGACGCCAAGATCATCACCGGCAAGATCGTCGAAGCCGCGCGCGCCCGCGAAGCCGCCCGCCGCGCCCGCGAGATGACGCGCCGCAAAGGCGTGCTGGACGGCTTCGGCCTGCCCGGCAAGCTGGCCGATTGCCAGGAAAAGGACCCCGCGCTGTGCGAGGTCTACATCGTCGAGGGCGACTCCGCCGGTGGCTCTGCCAAGCAGGGGCGCGACCGCAAGTTCCAGGCGATCCTGCCCTTGCGCGGCAAGATCCTGAACGTAGAGCGCGCGCGCTACGAAAAGCTGTTGACCAGCAACGAAATCGTCACGCTGATCACCGCGCTGGGCACCGGCATCGGCAAGACCGCCGCCGATTCCGGCAAGAGCGCGGCCGACGATTTCAACATCGACAAGCTGCGCTACCACCGCATCATCATCATGACCGACGCCGACGTGGACGGCGCCCACATCCGCACCCTGCTGCTGACCTTCTTCTACCGCCAGATGACCGAGCTGGTCGAACGCGGCCACATCTACATCGCCCAGCCGCCGCTGTACAAGGTGAAGGCCGGCAAGGAAGAGCTGTACCTGAAAGACAACGCCGCGCTGGACGCCTTCCTCATGCGCGTGGCGCTGCGCGACGCCAGCATCTTCACCGGCGGCGCCAACCCGCAAACCCTCAGCGGCGACACGCTGGGTGAACTGGCGCGCAAGTTCCAGCTGTCCGAAGGCGTGATCGAGCGGCTGTCCAACTTCATGGACGTGGAAGCACTGCGCGCCATGTCGGGCGGCGTGGCCTTGAACCTGGATACGGCCGAGGCCGCCGAAGCCAGCGCCGTCGCGCTGCAAACCCGCTTGCAAGCCACGCAGCAAAACGGCAGCGCCCCCGAAGTCGTCAGCGAATTTGACGCCCGCACCGACAAGCCGATGCTGCGCATCAGCCGGCGCCACCACGGCAACATCAAGTCCAGCGTGATCACGCAAGACTTTGTGCTGGGCGCCGACTACGCCGCGCTGGCCGAAGCAGCGCACACCTTCAAGGAACTGCTGGGCGAAGGCGCCAAGGTGGCGCGTGGCGAAGGCGAACGCGCGCGTGAGCAAGGCGTGGTCAACTTCCGCGAAGCCATGCTGTGGCTGATCGGCGAAGCCGAACGCACCACCAGCCGCCAGCGCTACAAAGGCCTGGGCGAAATGAACCCCGAGCAGTTGTGGGAAACCACCATGGATCCCACCGTGCGCCGCCTGCTGCGCGTGCAGATCGACGACGCGATCGAGGCCGACCGCGTGTTCACCACCCTCATGGGCGATGAGGTTGAGCCCCGGCGTGACTTCATCGAAACCAACGCCTTGCGCGCGGCGAACATCGACGCTTGATCCCTTGTAGGTTCTCACATGTCGTGCAAATATTCTCATATGTCGTACGAATCCATGGTCCACATGTAGCGCCCCTTGTTAGCTTCCGTTGGCCAATCGGACAACGAGCGCCGTCAATCGCCCAGCAAGCGGCGCATGGAGACAGCGAATGCTCTCACACGTGGCGCCAAGAATATGCGTCCTGTTGAAGGAGCGGTGGGTACGTGACGAAGGCCCCGGTAACGGGCCTTCGCTAGGTCAATGAACTCAACTTGAAGGCTGGCCATAGTCGGATCCTGCTTGCAGCATTGATGCAATACATGAAATACGTACAGCTCCGCCAGAAGGGCCGTGTATGAAACGTCAGCGGCTGGCGGGCAGTGGCACAGAAGCAGGCCGAGTGCGTCCCGATGCGCCAGCCTAGCTGCCCGACGAATCCCGAGATCGTTCAGCATCTGGCGCGGCTCAGCCGGATGAAAGCGCCAAAACCGGTCTCCCATGCGCGATGCGACGGTCGGTGAAACCCCGTCCAGCGTGGCCAATGGCTTGCGCACGGTAGTCGGCGGCGCCAACGCGTGCCACAGTATGGATGTGTAGGCGGCCAACGAGCCTGGCGCCACGTCCTCTGCCCGGCGAACCAAGCTAGGTACGTCTTCAACATAAGGGCTCAAACCGCGAGAGCCATTCGCGACCTTTGAAAGCGCGAACGGTTGCGAGAGGCCCTCTCCGTTCTCTCGTCTTCCAACACTCAGATGTGGCATGAGCTCGCGCTCTAAGGTCGCGAACGTAAGGCCAGTCGTGGCCCTTAGCTGCAAGACCCAATACCGGTCGCGCAATACAAGTGCGCGGTCCTTGACTGGGCGCCCCCGGCGAGGCAGTTCATTTGTAGTCATTTCTTGGTTGCTCCCCACAGTCTGTTGGTTTCCACGTAAATCTGACCCCTCTGAGCTGAGTTTTTCCATCCAACTTTGACCCCTTGAGTAAGGTCTCCTGCTTGTTTTTTGAGCAGGAGGGTTCAAGGAGTGATCAACGTGGGAACAC
>JAGOEM010000338.1 GCA_017997715.1 Ottowia sp. | reverse complement strand
GACTTAGCGTTTTTCGGTGTGAGGCGCGGGCAGAAAAAAGCCGGGTTCCCGTTACCGATGAACCCGGCTTTTGTTACGCGATGTTTGTCTGGGGGTAACAGCGTGGAACTCATCCTGCACACAAGTGTCACCGCCCCTCGTCTCAGGAGCCGGTAGCGGCCCCCGATTTGCGTCGCGGGATGCCCAGGCGCTGGCGACGCTCCCACAGGCACTTGCGGCTGATACCCAGCTTGCGTGCCAGCTCGGTCTCGGTCATGTGGTCCTGGTGTTCGAGCACGAAGTGCTGGAAGTAGTCCTCCAGCGACAGGTCCTCGGTCGGTTCGTGGTTGCCGCTGCTGCCCTGCTGCAGGGACTGCTCGGTGAAGTCGCCGTCTTCCAGGTCGTCCAGCTCGATGTCGATACCCAGCAGCTCGGCGGAGATATCGCTGCCCTCGCAGAGGATCACCGAGCGCTCGATGGCGTTCTCCAGCTCACGCACGTTGCCCGGCCAGGGGTAGTGACGAATGGCCTGTTCGGCATCGTGAGCGAAGCGCATGTTGTCGCGCCCCATGCGCTCGCTCTGGCGGGTGAGGAAGGACTGGGCGATCTCCACCACGTCGGCGCCGCGTTCGCGCAGCGGCGGCAGCTTGAGGGCGATGACGTGCAGGCGGTAGTAGAGGTCTTCGCGGAACTGGCCGGTCTTGGCCAGGGTCTTGAGATCACGGTGGGTGGCGGCGATCAGGCGCACGTCGACTTTCTGTGACTGCACCGAGCCGACCCGGCGGATCTCGCCTTCCTGCAGCACGCGCAGCAGGCGCGCCTGCGCCTCCAGCGGCAGCTCGCCGATCTCGTCGAGGAACAGGGTGCCGCCGTCCGCCGCTTCGACCAGGCCGGCGCGGCCGGCGCTGGCGCCGGTGAAGGCACCTTTCTCGTGGCCGAACAGTTCGGACTCGATCAGGGTTTCCGGGATCGCCGCGCAGTTGACCGAGATCAGCGGCGCCTTGGCGCGCTTGGACAGGTTGTGCAGGGCGCGGGCGACCAGCTCCTTGCCGGTGCCGGACTCGCCCTGGATCAACACGTTGGAGTCGGTGGGCGCGACCTTGCGGATCTTGCCGTAGAGGTCCTGCATGGCGGCGCAGGAGCCGATGATGCCGATCTCGCCTTCGGCGGCGACGCTGCCCTTGCCGGCTGACTTGCTCGGCGCCTCGCTCGGCGGGTTGCGCTTGGCTTCCTGGTGATCGCGCAGGATGCGCGCCACGGCCTGGAGCATTTCGTCGTGGTCGAAGGGCTTGGCGATGTAGTCCACCGCGCCCATCTTCATCGAGTCCACCGCCGAGCGCAGGCTGGCGTAGCTGGTCATGATCAGTACCGGGGTACCCTCGGCGAGCTTGATCAGCTCGGTGCCGGGGGCGCCGGGCAGGCGCAGGTCGCTGACCACCAGGTCGAAGGTCGGAATGCTGTAGCGCTCCTGGGCCTCCTGCACCGAACCGGCCTCGCTGACCTGGTACTGGTTGCGTTCCAGCAGGCGGCGCAGCGCGGAGCGGATGATGGTTTCGTCTTCGACGATGAGGATGTGCGGCATTGATGTTCTCTCGACGGTCTCCGAATCCGCCGGGCTTATGGCCCCTTGGCGGTTCTAGGTCACTACTCAGGTCGCTGTGGACGTCGCTTCGACATAGCGCGGCAGGGTAACGCGGAAACGGGTTCCGCGCTGGCGCTCGGGATCGGCCGGGCTGTCGATGGTGATCTGCCCATAATGCTCTTCCACGATCGAATAGACCAGCGCGAGCCCCAAACCAGTGCCCTTGCCGGGGTCCTTGGTGGTGAAGAAGGGTTCGAACAGGCGGTCCATGATCGCCTGCGGAATGCCCGTGCCTTCGTCCTCGACGATCAGCACCACGCTCTGTTCCTCGACCTCGCTGCGCACGCGGATGGCGCCGCCGGCCGGCGACGCGTCGCGGGCGTTGGACAGCAGGTTGATCAGCACCTGGGCCAGGCGCTGCGGGTCGCCCTTGGCCAGGTGCTCCGGGTCGCACAGGTTGAAGAACTGCACTTCGGTGCTGTTGCGGTTCAGCGACAGCAGGCCGATGGCGTCCTGGGCCACTTCGGCCAGGCTCACCGGGTATTCGGCGCGTTGCTGCTGGCCGGCGTGGGCGAAGTTCATCAGCGACTGGACGATGCGCGAGATGCGTTTGGTCTGGTCGAGGATCTGGCTGCTGATCTCCTCCAGCTCATCGTCGCCTTCGCGCTCCTCGCGCAGGTTCTGCGCCAGGCAGGCAATGCCGGTGACCGGGTTGCCGATCTCGTGGGCTACCCCGGCGGCCAGGCGGCCGATGCTGGCCAGGCGCTCGGAGTGCACCAGCTGGTCCTCCAGCACGCGGGTCTCGGTGACGTCCTCGACCAGCAGCACCAGGCCGCTGTTACCGGGCGCCAGCGGCTCGTCGATGGCCGCCTTGTGCAGGTTGAGCCAGCGCACTTCGCCGTCCAGCTGCAGGTGCCGTTTGTGCAGGTGCTCTTCGTCCTGGGCGATGAAATCCTGCAGCAGCTCGCGCCAGGGG
>JAGOEM010000161.1 GCA_017997715.1 Ottowia sp. | reverse complement strand
GGCCCCAGTCGACCTGCGCCCACAAGGCCATCGACACGCCGAACGAATGCGCAATCAGCGTGTCGACATCGCCGGCAAAGGCGCCCACCGCCGCCACCGCTTCGGCAAACTGCGGCAGCGTGGCCGTGCGCCCGCTGGAATGCCCGTGACCGGGCGCGTCGAACGCGATCACCCGGTGGCCCGCGTCCACCAAGGGCTGCACCATGCGGCCCAGGTGCGTGCCACGCGCGCCCCAGCCGTGCACCAGCAGCACCGCAGGCCCCGCGCCCCAGCTGTAGACCGCCAGGTGGCCGCGCTGAAAAGACAAGCAATGCACGCTGGCCTTTTCACGCAATTGTGTTTGCCAGGGCCGTTCGGCCACGCGCGGCGGACGGGTCAGCAGCGCGTAGGCCAGCCACGCCGCCGCGCCCGGGGCCCAGCGGTGCAACACCCCGAACACGCGGCGCAAGGTCCGGGTGAGCGGCGTCTGGGCAAATCGGCCCACTGAGCGCGTGCCCTGGCTGGGCACAGCCGCCGTGGTGGAAAGTGACGAAGCGCCGAGCGCTGGAACGGTAGACATGGCGTGATCTCCTGCGGTGTGAGTGAGCGAACGAAGTGCGGATGAGTCACTGTAGAAATCGCTGCGATGCACGCACAGGTGAACTTCGTCATGGTAAATGGCCTGCGTCCCTCACCCAGGGGATGAACCCGTCCCGCAGCGGCGGCGGCATGACTTTTTTCAGGCTGACGGGGGGTGGCGGCAGACCTAGTCTGCGGGGCTCAGGCCACCGCCGACACGGCGGGCCTGAACCACGTTGATCCACCGCCCATCACCGCCATCCAGGACTTGCCATGATCTGTACACACACCACTGAATTCGGCGCGGCAGCGCCCGCCACGCCACGGCTTGCGCTGGCGCGCCACCTGCCGCCACTGATGCTGGCCGCCGCGCTGACAGCGCCCAGCTTGGTCACGCTGGTCAGCGCGGCTGCGGGCACTTCGATCCCTGCCGCAGAACGGCAGGTGCTGCTGGACCTGCATGCCCGCACGCGCGGCGATCAATGGAGCCAGCGCACAGGCTGGCTGGGCGCCACGGGTTCGGAATGCGACTGGTACGGCGTGCGCTGCGATGCCGCGCGCCGCCACGTCACCGGCCTGAATCTGGCCAACAACCAGTTGCGCGGCCAGCTGCCGCGGCTTCAAGGGCTGGCGCAGCTGCGCAGCCTGAATGTGGCGCTGAACTATCTGGAAGGGCCATTGCCGCCCCTGCACGGCCTGACCGAGTTGCGCGAGCTGAAGGCGCACAACAACCTGCTGCGCGGCCCGCTGCCGGAATTGCGGCACCTGGCCCACGTGCAGCGCATCGTGCTGGCCAACAACCGCATCGACGGCGTGCTGCCGCCGCTGGCGGGCCTGAACGCGCTGCGCGAATTCGATGTATCCAACAACCTGCTGCGCGGCCCCGTGCCGGCGGTGATCGGGCTGGAAAATCTGACGCGCTTTGACGTCTCGTTCAATCGGCTGGCGTTGGCGCGCGGCCAGGCCTCGCGGGTGATGACCGTGGATCTGGAAGGCAATGGGGCGCAACCGTTGCCCACCGCGCCGTTGCCCGACGCGCCGCTGGATGAGGACGCCGGGGGGTCTTGAACCCGTGGCGCATCGGGTGCAGGTGTTGCGGTGGTTTCAAGAGAAATTGGCCGCCAGCGCATACCTGGCGGGCGCAAACAGCTATTCAATGAATAGCAAATGGCGTTTGCGTGGCCGTCAGCGCGGCGCGCAGTCGCGGCCCTGAAACCGGCTTGATCAGCAGCGGCAAGCCGGTGGCGGCGGCGCGCGTGCGCAGGGCGGTGTCGGTCTCGCCGCTCAGCAGCAGCACCTGCTTGCCCAGGGCGCGCAGGCGCAGCGCCAGGTCAAGCCCGCTTTCGCCCTCGGGCAGGCGCACATCGCAGATCGCGATCTGGCCAAAGTCGCGCTGTTGCCAGGCCTGCGCAGCCGTGCTGGTGGGCCGCACGTTCTGCCCCCAGCCGTGCAGCAGCTGGCACATGGCATCGCTGACCAGCGGGTCGTCTTCGACCAGCAGGATGTCGCGGGCGGCCAGCGCGGTCACCGGACTGCGCGGCAAGTCGCTGGGCGGGCCTTCGTCGACGGGCGCAGCGACCGGCGGGGCGATGGGCAGGGCGCGCGGCAGCGTCAGCGTGAAGCAGCTGCCCTGTCCGGGGCGCGAGCGCAGCGTCAGCTCGCCCCGCATGGCGTGGGCAAAGCGGCGCGAAATGGCCAGCCCCAGGCCATGGCCGTGCTGGCGCGATCGGGCGTGGTTGTCGATCTGGACGAATTCTTGAAACACGCTGTCTTGCTTGTCCTCGGGAATGCCGGGGCCGGCATCGCGCACCTGAATGCGCCAGGCGTGTGGCGCGGTGCGCACGGCCAGCAGCACGTTGGTGCCGGGGCGTGAGAATTTGATGGCGTTGTCCAGCAAGTTGGACAGCACGCGGCGCAGCATCAGCTCGTCGGCCATCGCTGTGGGTGGGGGATCGCCGCCGGTCAGCGCGACCACGCGCACACCGGCACGCTCGGCCATGGCGCTGTGCTGCATGACGGCGGCGCGCACCACGGGGGCCAGCGTCACCGGCGCCAGCGTGGCGCGCGTGGTGCCGGCGTCCATGCGGGTCAGGTCCAGCACTTGCGACAGCAAACCATCCAGCGCTTGCCAGGACTGCCGGATGCCGTTGACCGCGCGGCACGTCTCGGGATCGGCGGGCAGGCGGGCCAAGGCTTGGGTCAGCGGGTCCAGGTACAGGCCGATGGCGTGTACCGGCTGGCGCAGATCGTGGCTGACGGCGGCGAAGAAGCGCGACTTGGTCAGGCCGAGCTCGGCCATGGCGTCGGTGGCGCGCTCGGCCTGCCGGCGCAACGCCAGCTCGCGCTTCAGGTTGCGCGCGTACAGCGCGGCCGTGTAGACGATGATGAGGATCAGGATGACGCCGCAGGCACCAAACAGGAACACCATGGGCCGGCGGTCAAACACCCCCTCGGCCATGAAGCGCAAGACGGTGGGGCCCAGAATCAGGCTGACCGCCACCGCAGTGCGCGGCACGTCCCGCACGCCCCACATGCCGACCAGGCCAGAGGCCGATGCCAGGTACATGCCCAGCAGGGCGTGCATGCTGTGGCTGCCGGGCACATACAGCAGCCAGGCGGCGCTGCCCACGGCGGCGGCCGATTGCCACACGTAGCGCCGGTAGCGCCGCCGCCGCCGGTCGGCGCGCAGTCGCTTGAAGCCGGGTTGGCGCACGCGCACAAAAGCCCAGGTGCCAGTGCCTGCCACCAGCACGAACCACAGCAACGGTTTCCACGCCGGCAGGGCCAGCAGAAACAGCAGCGCGCCCAGCAATTCGCAGGCGCGCGTCATCACATACAGCGGCACTGGCGGGGCCAGTCCGCGATCGCTGCCGAACGAGGGCAGAACGATCACGAGGTCTCGGTGTCGTATTGCGCCGCTTGCGTGCGGTTGGACACCTGCAGCAGGCGGAAGATTTCAGACATGTAGTTCTTCACCGTGCCCTCCGACAGGTTGAGTTGCCGCGCAATGTGCTTGTTGGACAGGCCTTGCTGCAGCAGGTGGCGAATCTCGTGCATGCGCGGGGTCAATGCGTGGTCTGGCGCGGCTTGGGCCTGGGCGGGGCTGGGCGGCTGATACGGCAGCTTGCGCCCGGCCAGCGCGGCGGCCATGGCTTCTCGCATGAGGGCGCTGCCCGCACTTTTGGCGACGAAGGCGTACACCGTGGGCAGCGCCAGCGCGCGGCGCACCACGTCGGGCGAAGTCAGGGCAGATACCACCACCAGCGGCAACGCAGGGCAGGCACGCGCCAGTGTGGCCAGGCCGGCGCCCTTGTCCATGCCGGGCATGTTCAGGTCGACCAGCGCCAAGGCCGGGGCGTGCAGCTGCCGCGCCTGCACCAGCAGTGCGTCGGCATTGGCGGCTTCGCACAGGCGCGCTTCGGGCCAGGTGCTGGCCACCAGCATGCGCATGCCGTCGCGTACCAGTTGGTGGTCGTCCGCGATCAGGATCGTCAGCCCTGCGGTGGGCGGCAGCGTTGGGTAGGCCTCTGTGAACATCGTCGCAGCTTAGGCGCGGCGGGCTTCGGTGGCAATTCCTCGGGGGGTGAAAAAGGTCATGTTCATCGCACAGGCGGGGTAAGGCGCTGGCCTGAAATTGGTAAGCACCCATGTCCGGCACGCGTGCGGCATGCGTGGCCGGTTCCGTTTCAGATGGCGTGCCGCCGCAGCAAGCCGCCATCGCGGTGCTGGACGGCGTCAGATTCCGCGCGGGCAGGCCGCGTCACGGCGCACGCCGTGTTGCAACGGGTTCAGAGCGAAATTGGCCGATGGCGCCCGTGCAGCGGGCGCTGGCAGCTATGCAAATAAGAGCAAACGAGCGGGCGTGAAACGACTTAAACCACCAACTCAAAGTCGATGAAACCACGTTCCACGTTGGTCGACAGCAATTTGGCGCGCACCTTGTTGCCGACCTGCACGGCGCGGCCTCGGCCAATGACCAGCTTGCCTTCGGCCGGGGGCGAGAACACGCGCACCCAGTTGTTGCCCTTGGACACGCCAGTGACCACGCCGTCAAACACATCGCCGATGCGCTGCTCCAGCAGCATGGCGGCTTCGGATTTGCGCAGCTGGCGTTCGACCTTGTTGGCCGCGTCTTCCTGCCGCGTGCAGTGCACGGCCAGGCGGTCCAGTTCGGCGTGGGAATAGGGCGCCTTGGCGCCGGCCAGCGCCGCTTTCACCAGGCGGCTGGTGATCAGGTCGGGAAAGCGCCGGTTGGGCGCGGTGGAATGCGAATAGTCGCGCACCGCCAGGCCAAAGTGGCCCATGCGCGGCCCGCCGGGCACTTCGGCCACGTATTCGCCGCGCCCCATCAGCTTGACGATGGTCAGCGAGAGGTCGGGAAAGCGTTCCGGGTCGCGCCGCCGCTCGGCCGCCAAGAACTGTTCCAGCGCGGCGGAATCGGGGTCGGGTGGCAGCGTGGTGCCGCGTTCGGCCGCCACTTCGGCGATGCGCGCCCAGCGTTCTGGCGATCGCACCACGCGGCGCAGCGACGCGCGCTGCTGGCTGGCCAGATAGCGCGCCACCACGCCGTTGGTGGCCACCATGAATTCCTCGATCAGTTGGCGCGCGCGGTTTTGCACCTGCTGGCGGATGGCGACCACGCGGTCGCCGTCGAATTCGGCGCGCGGCTGCAGCGTCTGGAATTCGAGCGAGCCGTGCTCGCGCCGCCGGGCGCGCAGCTGCTGCGCCACCGAATCCTGTGTGCGCAGCTGCTGGTCCATGCCCGGCACAGCGGCAGCGGCGGGCGGCAGCGGGCCGGTGCCTTCCAGCCAGGCGGCGACGGCGTCGTAGGCCAGCTTGGCCTGGTTGTGCACGCGGGCGCGGGTGATGCGCGATTGGCGCAACGTGCCATCGGGCGCGAAATCCATCTCGGTCACCAGCGCCACGCGGGTTTGCTGCGGGTTGAGCGAGGTGAAGTCGGTGCTCAGCCGTTCGGGCAGCATGGGGAAGATGCGCGCCGAGGTGTAGACGCTGGTGGTGTTGACCTCGGCGTGCTGGTCGATCGGCGTGTGGGCGCGCACCAGCGTGTCGACATCGGCCACCGCCACCAGAATGCGCACGTCGCCATTGGGCAAGATTTCGCTGGCGCTCAGCTGATCCAGATCGCGCGAATCGTCGTTGTCGATCGAGCACCAGGGCAGGCCGGTCATGTCGGCGATGCCGGTGCCGCGCTCGTCGCTGGGGCCGTCGATGGTTTGGAGCTGCTCCAGGGCGGGCTGGGGAAACTCGGGCTGCAGCCCGCGCTCGCGCATGGCGATGACGGCCAGTTCGGCCAGCTCTTGCTTCTGATGGGGATGCAGTGCGCTCATGGCGATGGGCTGAGTGAGGACCGCTTCATCATAGCCACGCCGCCTTCAACCGCCGTGTCGCCACAGCGCGGCCAGCGCGCCCAGGTTCAGCAGCACGGTGGCCACGTAGGCGGCCAGAAAGCTCGTCTTGCGCGACTTGTGCCGCAGCGTGCGCTGCGCCAGCCAGGCGGCGGGCCAGCCGCCCATGGCGGCCAGCGCGTGCAAGGTGTTTTCAGGTGTGCGCCACTGGCCTTGCGCGGCTGCGCGCTTGTCCATGGCGTAGGCGGTGAAGGTGGCCAGGTTCAGCAGCGCCAGCCCGCCCAGCAGCGCGGGGCCGGATACCGGCAGCGCGGCCTGCCGGACCAGTACCGCCAGCAAACCCACCCACACCAGCAGCGCCAGGGCGAACAGCCAGGGCTGGCCGTCCAGTGCGCGCGGTGCGGGCCGCGCGGGTTGTCGGTCTGCGGCGGGGCGCACAGGCGGGCGTGGGGCATTGGCGGCATGGGCGCGTGGGCGTGGCCCTGGGGCCGGTGCGCGCGTGTGCGGTGGCCCATCGGATGGGCGGCTGCGCGACCTGGCCGCTGGGCTGGCGGGCGATGCGGCGCGCGCGCTGTGGCGCGGGTTGCTGCGTGCCTGCGCCGGCGCGCCCTGGCCCTGCACTGCCACGGCGCGTGGGCCTTTGCCGCCGACTTCGATGCGCTCGAAGCGCACGCGCTCGCCCACGCGCGGCAGGCTGTCGCCGCGATAGTCGCGGACGTGAAAGAAGATGTCGCGCCGGCCATCGGTCGTGCCGATGAAGCCAAAGCCGCGCTCGGCGTCAAAGCGCAGTATTTCGCCGTCTTGGGTCATTGTGGGCTGTAGCGCAGGTGGATCAAGCGCAGAAAGCTATCATTTTGCAAGCGCGAACAGCGGAATGTCGCGCGCCACGGCCAGCGCATTCAGCTGGCGCCGGGTCTTGGTCAGCGCCCAGGCGGCGATGGCTTCACGCGAACGGGGGGCGAAGGGCGCGCGCGCGTCGGGGGCGGGCAGGTCTGCGGCGGCAAACAGCGCGGCGGCGAAGTGGGGTTCCAGCGCGGCGATGGCCACGCGCCCGTCCTTGCAGGGGTAGACGCGGTAGCCCGCGTGGGCACCGCCCACGGCGCCGCTGGGCAGGGTCAGACCCCATTGGCGCGGCAGTGCCAGCCAAGCCGCGGCATCGCACAGCGCCACCTGGCGGTGCACGCCTTTGCCGCTGGTGGCGGCCTGCATCAGCACGCCCAGCGAAGCCTCTGCGGCCAGCAGCGCGCCGGCCATGTCGGCCAGCAGGGTAGGGGGCAGTTCGGTGCCGGTGACCAGGCCGGCTTCGGCCAGGTAGGTCAGGTCGTGGCCGGGCTCGTCGGCGCGGTCACCCGGCGCGCCGACGATTTCCACCATCGACAGCTGCGGGTGCGCGCGGTGCAGGGCGCGCCAGTTCAGCCCCAGTTTTTGCAGCGCCGAGGGGCGGAACGAGGTCAGCAGCAGATCGGCCTTGGCCAGTTCGCGCGCCAGCTGGGCGTGGCCGCGCTCGGTCTTCAGGTCGATCTGCACCACGCGCACGGCTTCGTGCATGGCGTTGTAGGCGCCAATGTCGTACTGCCCCATCGGGTCGCCCGAGATGGGGCGGCCCGCCGCCGTGTGGCCGGGGCCGGGCGGTTCCACCTTGAGGCAGCGCGCGCCCATTTCGGCCAGGCGCATCAGCGCGGCCGGGCCGGGCAAATTCAGCGCCAGGCTGACGACGCGCTGGCCGCGCAGGGGTTTGAAGCTGGACGGTGTGGACATGCGGTTCACTATATAAAGAATAGCTGCCTGCGCCCGTTGGGAAAGCGCTGCAGGGTGATTTGGCTTGAATTCTAAGGGCGCGATTGGTACCAGCGCGGTCGCGCCTGCGACGTGACCGGCGGGTGCGGTTCAGCGTTTGCACGCCTGCGCGCATCGCCCGAATCGCCGCGGTGGCTGCGGCCGTTGCAGGCGCTGCCCGCGCGACGCAAGGCCGGTCAAATGCTGCGCGTCAGCCCGCCATCCAGCCGCAGGTTCTGGCCCGTCATGTACGCGCCTTCGTCCGATGCCAGCCAGGCGATCAGCGACGCCATTTCGTCCGAATGCCCGTAGCGCCCGGCGGGAATGGCGGCGCGGCGTTCGGCCTTTTCGGGCAGGCTGTCGATGAAGCCGGGCAGCACGTTGTTCATGCGGATGCCGTC
>JAGOEM010000029.1 GCA_017997715.1 Ottowia sp. | reverse complement strand
CCCCCACACCCCCGCCGACCCCACCCCGTCTGCCCTGGTCAAGACCGACCGCCTGACCGACCTGCAGGCCCTGGTGCAGGTAGCCGAACGCGGCAACCTGTCGGCGGCGGCGCGGCAGCTGGGCGTGTCGCCCTCGGCCGTCAGCAAGCTGATGACGCGGCTGGAAGCCCGGCTGGGCGTGCAGCTGTTGCGGCGCAGCACGCGCCGCGTGCAACTGACGCCGGAAGGCACGCAGCTGTACGAGCACGGCCGCCGCCTGCTGGGTGACTTGGATGAGCTGGAACGCGCCGTGACCGCCGCCGCCCAGCCGCGCGGCACGGTGCGCATCACCGCCAGCACCTCCACCGGACGCGTGTTGCTGCTGCCCCTGGTGCCCGGCTTGCTGGCGCGCTACCCCGGGCTGAGCCTGGACCTGAGCTTCACCGACGAAGTGGTCGACCTGGTCGACACCCGCATGGACGTGGCCGTGCGCTGGGGCGCGCTGCCGCCGTCCGACATGGTGGCGCGGCGGCTGGGGCAAACCCGGCAGGTGATCGTGGCTGCACCGGCCTACCTGGCCGCGCGCGGGTGCCCGCCGCACCCGGCGGCCCTGGCGGCGCACGTGCGGCTGGGCTGGAACTACCGGCGTGCCATTGCCGGCTGGCCGTTTCGGGTGGACGGCCAGCGCATCGACATCGACATTGGCGAGCTGATCCGCGTGAACGACGGCGACGTGATGCGCGAGCTGGCCATCCAGGGCAGCGGGCTGGCGCGGCTGTCGGTCTACCACGCCTGGGCCGACATGGCCGCCGGGCGGCTGGTGCCGGTGCTGGAAGACTTCAACACCGGCGATCTGGAACCCATCCACGCCATGTACCTGGGCCGCCCCGACCGGCTGCCGGCGCGTACCCGCGCGGTGCTGGACTACCTGCAGGCGCACGTGAACCTGCGCCATGCCGAACAGCCGCTGCCCTGGGGCAGCGCCACGGCCAGCGCGGGCGCGGTGTTCGCAGCACCCGCCGTTGGCCCGGACCAGCCGCCACTTCAGCCCCCACCCGCGGCGGCATGAAGCGCGATCAGATCACCCCGGCCGCGCGGCCCGACTGGCTGGCCCCGCGCAAGGCACCTAGGCCTGCGGCGCCCGACCAGCCCGAAGCCGAGCGCAAGGCCAAGATGGCCATGCAGGCCAGCCCGGTGACATTGCCGGCAGGCCTGTACGTGATGCCCGCTGCGCGCGGGCATGGCACCGCGCGCGACAATACGCCCAGCCCGGCCGCGCCCACACGCCTGGCCTTGACCCAGACCGCACGCGTCGTCTTCTTTCACCTGCCTTGGGCGCACCCGGCGCCAACCAAACCCCCACCATGAAAGCCCTGCAAGGATTCACCTGGCTGCTGTGCCTGCAACTGTTCGGCGAGGTGTTGGCGCGCGCGCTTCACCTGCCGTTTCCCGGCCCGGTGATCGGCATGCTGCTGCTGATGCCGGTGATGAGCTGGGCACCCGGGCGCGATGCCATTGCCGAGGCGGCGCGCTTTCTGCTGGGACATTTGTCGCTGCTGTTCGTGCCCGTGGGCGTGGGCGTGATCACCCACCTGGATGTGCTGCACACCTACGGGCTGCGGCTGGCGGTGGTGATCGTGCTGTCCACCTGGGCCGGGCTGGCCGTGTCGGCGCTGGCGTTGCGCGCGCTGATGCGCCCCGGGCCGGCGGCGCCACCGGACGATCCGGCGCCCAAACCCGACGGCCACGCACCCACAGAAGGGGGCCGCAATGCCTGATTTTGTGCAACTGTGGGTCTACCTGTCGTCGGCGCCGCTGGTGGGGCTGACGGCCACGCTGCTGGTCTACGTGGGCGCGATGGCGCTGTACGCGCGCGCGCACTACGCGCCCTGGGCCAACCCGGTGTTGTGGTCGGTGGTGACGCTGGGCGCCGGGCTGCTGATCACCGGCGTGCCTTACCCCAGCTACTTTTCAGGCGCGCAGTTCATTCACTTTCTGCTGGGGCCGGCGGTGGTGGCGCTGGGCCTGCCGCTGTGGGAAAGGCGCGAGGTGCTGGCCCAGTCTTGGGTGCGTTTTGTGCTTGCAGCGCTTGCTGGTGGGGCGGCAGCAGCTATCACTGCTGTAGCAATTGGCTGGGCGCTGGGCCTGCCGGCCGACGTGTTGAAGTCGCTGGCGCCCAAGTCGGTCACCGCGCCGGTGGCCATGGGCGTGGCCGAAAAGATTGGCGGCGTGCCCGCATTGGCCGCCGTGTTTGCGGTGGTGACCGGGCTGGTCGGCGCGGTGTCGGGCCGCATCTTGTTCCGCCTGATGGGCCTGGGCGAAAGCTCGGCCGACTGGATGGCGCGCGGCTTTGCCATGGGCACCTCGGCCCACGGGCTGGGCGCGGAGCGCGCGTTGCAGGTCAACGCCGACGCGGGCGCCTACGCCGGGCTGGCGCTGGGCCTGCAGGTGCTGCTGGGCTCGCTCATCATTCCGCTGGTGGCGCACTGGTTCTTCTGACGGCGCGCCGCACGGGCCGCCGCCGCGCTGCCGTCGCGCTGGCCCGGTGATGATCAAAAACGCGCGCTGGCGCCCATCCAGCCTGCGCTGGCAGCTACTTTTTAAATAGCAACCCAGCTCAGCGCATCTGGAACAGCTCTTGGTGCCAGCGGCCCTGCGGCAGGCCGTGGGCGACCATGTCGCGCTGCAAAGCCTGGCCAAACCCGGCGGGACCGCAGAACCACACGCTGGCGGCGCGCCATTCGGGCACGGCCGCGCGCAGGCGGACGCCGGTCAGCCGGCCGTCGCGCGCGTCGACCAGCACGTGCAGGTCGATACCGGCGGCGCGGGCGTCGTCCGCCAGCAGCGCCAGCGCCTGCGGGTCTTCTTCGCGCGTGGTGTGAAACAGGGTGACGGGCACGCGCGGCGTGCCGGGCGCAGCGGGCGTGGCCTGGGCCAGCTGGTGCATGCGCGCGATGAAGGGCGTGATGCCGATGCCGCCGCCCACCCAGATCTGCCGCGCCGCGCTGTCGTCGAAGGTGAAGCAGCCATAGGGCCCTTCCACCTGCACGGGCAGGCCGGGGCGCAAGGTCTGGTGCAGCGCGCGGGTGTGGTCGCCCAGCGCCTTGGTGACAAAGCGGATCTGCCGGTCGGCCGCGTTCCAGGCCGAGGCGATGGTGTAGGGGTGGGCGCCTTCGCGCGGGTCGCTGGTGACGAAGGCGAACTGCCCGGCGGCGTGCCCCGGCCAGCCGGGCGCCAGGCTCAGCGTGGTGCGGGTGGCGCGCAGGGGCTCGAAATAACGCACGTCGGCCACCTCACCGGCCACGGTGCGCGAGCGGCCCACGCGCCCGCTGAGCACCCACGCGCCGGCCACGCTGCCCGCCAGCATCAGCCCCGCCGTCAGCCAGCCCACGGGCTGCGTCCAGTAGTCCCACTTCAGCAGCACGGCGGCGTGGAACACCAGCACCAGGTAGGGCACGACCATCCAGCGGTGCGTTTTCGCAAACCAGTGGTAGGGAATGCGCTTGAGCAGCGCCACGGCGATGAAGGCGACGGCGGCGTAGAAGGCCCATTCGCCCACGTCTTCCGCCAGATGGCGCTGCCCGTCGAACCAGGCGCGCAGCGGGTCGGTGATGGGCTCGCGCGGGCCGCGCGCCGGGCGCGTCAGCCAGCCCCAGCCCACCATCCACTTGGTGCCCTGGGCCAGCCACCAGTGCGCCACCGCCGCGACCAGCGCGGTGATGCCCAGCCATTTGTGCAGGCGGTACATCTTGTCCAGCCCGTTCAGCAGCTTGTCGGCCCAGCGCGGGCGCACCGCCAGCACCATGGCAAAGCTCATCGCGGCCATCGCCACCACGCCAGTGAGCTGGATGGCCGCGCTGCGGAACGCGAAATACTCAAACGGCCGGGGCCACAGGGCGTCGGCCAGAAACCAGCTGCCGGCGGCCAGCAGCAACAAGGCCCAAAGGGCGCGGTAGATGTTCTTCATTGCAAGGTCCAATCGCTTACACAGGGCGTAGGGTCATTGTCGTACCCGCGACTGAACGCCACCTGAACGCCGCGTCTGCGCCTGGTCAAGCCGGGCGTGCCACGCGCGCAGGCACAATCCCGGGGTGTCTTTGCTCGCCGCTCAGGAGGATTTGGTCATGGTGGAACGCGCGACGTGCGACGTGCTGGTGATTGGTGGCGGCCCCGCCGGTTCGACCATTGCCACGCAGCTGGTGCGGCAGGGGCGCAGCGTGGTGATGCTGGAGAAAGACCACCACCCGCGCTTTCACATTGGCGAATCGCTGCTGCCGGGCAACGTGGCGCTGTTCGACAAGCTGGGCGTGCGCGAGCAGATCGACCGCATCGGCATGCCCAAGTTCGGCATCGAATTCGTGCCGCAAGAGGGTCCCGAGCGCAGCTACGTCGACTTTGCCGAGGGCTGGGACCCGTCCAAGGGCCAGGCCTGGCAGGTGCGCCGCTCGGACATGGACGAGATCCTGTTCCGCCACGCCGGCCAGCAGGGCGCGCTGACGCTGGAAGGCGCGCAGGTGCGCCAGGTCACGTTTGACGAAGGCGGCGCCGACGTCACCGCGCAGATGGAAGACGGCAGCCAGCGCCAGTGGCGCGCGCGCTTCGTGGTGGACGCCAGCGGCCGCGACACGCTGCTGGCCAACCAGTTCAAGACCAAGCAGAAGAACGACCGCCACAACAGCACGGCGCTGTTCGGCCACTTCCGCCACGCGCGGCGCCTGCCCGGCAAGCGCGAGGGCAACATCAGCATCTGCTGGTTCGAGCACGGCTGGTTCTGGTTCATCCCGCTGGCCGACGGCACCACCAGCGTGGGCGCGGTGTGCTGGGCGTATTACCTGAAGGCGCGCGACAAGCCGCTCAAAGACTACTTCTTCGACACGCTCAAGCTGTGCCCCGAGCTGCATGACCGCCTGAAAGACGCCGAACTGGTGGACGACAAGGTGCACGCCACGGGCAATTTCTCGTACAGCAGCGACCGGGCCACGGGCGAGCGCTACCTGATGATCGGCGACGCTTACACCTTCATCGACCCGATGTTTTCATCCGGCGTATTCCTGGCCATGCAGGCGGGCTTTGACGGCGCCGAACTGGTGGGCACGGCGCTGGACCGCCCGGCCGACTACCCGGCCGCCCGCAAGGCGTTTGAAGAGCGCATGCGCGTGGGCCCCAGCGACTATTCGTGGTTCATCTACCGGTCGACCAACCCGACCATCCGCGACATGTTCATGCACCCCAAGAACATCTTCAAGGTCAAGCAGGGCCTGATGTCGCTGCTGGCCGCCGACATCCACCACGGCCCGGCCTACCGCCAGTCGCTGCGCATGTTCAAGGTGGTGTATTACTTCGTCAGCCTGGCGCACCCGGTGCGCAGCTGGCGCGGCTGGCGGCGGCGCAGCAAGAACATCCAGGACCACGGCAAGCTGCGCGGCGAGACGATCCAAAGCTGAGGGAGCTGCGGCGGGGCCGTGCCGGCCTCGGCAGGTTTACTCTTGATTTGATAGCTACCTGCGCCCGCCCAGCCTGCGGTAAAGGCCTGTTTGGCTTGAATTACCGCAGACGGCGGGCTGTCAGCGCAGCTCGCCCCGAAGCCACTCGGCATACGCCACCGACACCGTGTGCGCCTGCACCGCCACGATGGCCGGCAATTCATACGGATGCGCGTCCAGCAGCGCCGCCTCCAGCGCGGCGTAGTGCGCTTCGGTGGTCTTGCACAGCACGCGCCATTCGGGCGCCGTTTGCAGCGCGCCCTGCCAGTGGTAGACGCTGTCGATGCGCTCGATCTGCGCGCAGGCGGCCAGGCGCAGCTCGACCAGCAGGCGCGCCAGCCGGTCGGCATCGGCGCGCTCCGCCACCGTGGTGGTGACCAGCAGAATATCGGTCAAATCAGCCTCTAGCGCGCGCCCATCAAGCGTGGGAAGCTACGTTTTCTGCAGCAACGATGCCGATTTGATCCAGCGCATCGCGCAGCTGGCCCACGCTGCGGTCGACGTTGGCCCACTTGTCCAGCCCGAACAGGCCCAGGCGGAAGCTGCGGAAATCGGCCGGTTCGTCGCACATCAGCGGCACGCCGGCCGCCGCCTGCACGCCCACGGCGATGAATTTCTTGGCGTTCTGCACGTCCGGATCGCTGGTGTAGCTGACCACCACGCCCGGCGCCTTGAAGCCCTCGGCCGCCACGCTGGGCAGGCCACGGCTTTCCAGCAGGTCGCGCACCTTGCGGCCCAGCTCGATCTGCTGCTCGCGCACCTTGGCAAAGCCGCGCGCGCGCGTTTCCTGCATGGTGTCGCGCAGCTTGAGCAGCGCCATGGTGGGCATGGTGGCGTGGTAGGCGTGGGCGCCGGTCTCATACGCCTGCATGATCTGGTGCCACTTCTTCAAGTCGCAGGCGTAGCTGCTGCTGGTCGTGCCCTCCATCACCTGCAGGGCGCGCGCCGACAGGCCGATCATGGCGCAGGCGGGCGAGCTGCTCCAGCCCTTTTGCGGCGCGCTGACCAGCACGTCGACGCCCACCGCCTTCATGTCCACCCACATCGCGCCCGAGGCGATGCAGTCCAGCACGAACAGGCCGCCGGCCGCGTGCGTGGCGTCGGCAATGGCCTTCAAATAGTCGTCCGGCAAGATCATGCCGCTGGCGGTTTCCACGTGCGGGGCAAACACCACGGCGGGCTTCAGCCTGGCGATGGCGGCCACCGCCTCATCCGCCGGCACCGGCGCCCAGGGCGCCTGCGCGCCCTCACCGCTGCGGCGCGCTTTCAGCACGGTGATGTGGTCGGGCGCGGTGATCTTGCCCATCTCCAGAATCTGGCTCCAGCGAAAGCTGAAGAAACCATTGCGGATGATCAGCACCTTCTGGTCGCCGGCAAACTGGCGCGCCACCGCTTCCATGCCAAAGGTGCCGCTGCCCGGCACCAGCGCCGTGGCGTCGGCGTGGTACACCTCTTTCAGCATGGCGGAGATGTCGTTCATCACGCCCTGGAACTTTTTCGACATGTGGTTCAGCGCACGATCGGTGTAGACCACCGAGAATTCGAGCAGGCCGTCGGGATCGATCTCGGGCAGCAGTCCGGGCATGGGGTTCTCCTAAAAGGGCTGGCCGGCGTCGCGCAGGCCTTAAACAATTCACTTTACACGCAAGCTGGTACTCCGCGCACCATGGATCTCTCCGCATTGGCTCTGGCCTTCAGCAAAAGCTTTCTGCTCGCCCTGGCGGCGGTGCTGCCCATTTTGAACCCGCCCGCATCGGCACCCGTGTTCGTCAACCTGACGCGCGGGCTGGACCGTGGCGTGCGCGCCAGCCTGGCCCAGCGCATCGGCCTGAACGCCGCACTGATGCTGGCCGGCGCCATGCTGGTGGGCACCTACGTGCTGGATTTCTTTGGCGTGTCGCTGCCCATCGTGCGCGTGGCCGGCGGGCTGATCGTCGCCTTCACCGCCTGGAACATGCTGTACGCCCAGCAGGTGCGCAACGAAGACAAGGCGCAAATGGCCGAATCGCTGACGCAGGACAACGTGCGCATTCAGGCCTTCTACCCAATGACCTTTCCGCTGACCTGCGGGCCGGGCTCCATCTCCGCGGCCATCACCGTCGGCGCGGCGCTGCACAGCAAGCACTGGGGCACGTCGGCCGCCAACTTTGCCGGCGGCCTGACGGCACTGGCCGTCATCGGCGTGCTGATCATGCTGACCTTCCGCTACGCCGGGCGCATCCTGCGGCCACTGGGCGAAGTGGGCCTGATCGTCTTCCTGCGCCTCACCGCCTTCATCCTGCTGTGCGTCGGCGTGCAGATCTTCTGGGACGGCGCGAGCGAGTTGATTCGGGGGTTGTGAGGGCCTCGCCGCGTCAGCGGGCCGCCCGCATCGGCGCATCGCGCCGACTCTAGACCGGCATCGCCGCGTATTCGGCGATACGCTCTTGGTAGTTGTCGGTCGTGTGTTCCCAGCGCTTGGCGTCGTTGTATTCAAAATCCGCGCCCACCTCGCCATTGCGCGAAATGCGGATCATGCATTTCAACCACCCGCGACCGGTAGGACTTTCGGCCTTCATCAGCTGATGCAACGCCACCATCTTGTTGGTACTGATGCCGTTCGAAGGCGCCGTCAGTTTCCCATTTGCTTGTAGATCGTAGCTATATCCGAAGATTTCCGTGTCGCCGTCGTTCACTTCGCCGATCAGCACCAATTTCTGCCAGCCATCCTGGGAAACGATTCTCGGGTCTTCCAAAAAGGCTTGGCACAAGTTAATCAGCGCTTCATCTTTTGTCATGAAAATCCTTATTTAAAGTAAGCACGATCAAAGGTCTCGCCCGCTTGGTTCGCAAAACTCTTATAGCCATCCCGGACAACGTTTCCCCCTGCGTCAATTAACTGGTATCTCACCTCAACCGTACCAGGTCGTTTTGCATCTCCAACCAGTTGAACGTCCACCTCAGCCGACCCACCCTTTTTGGTGATCCAGTCCGCCCATTCATTTTCCATCTTCTTGAACGCGCTGTTGTTGAAGTTCGCGTTCTGCGGGAACATGTTCTTGATGCCCTGGTCCTGCGCGAACCGATGGCCGATCAGGTGGCCATCCACATCGTCGGTGGTGCCGCGCGCTGCGGCGGTGGCCTGATCCTTCACTTCGCTCGACGATCGCTTGGCGTGTGAGAACACCTCGTTCAACGTGGTAGGTGCGGCAGCCCTAGCCAGGAGCAGGACACCATGGAGGCGCTACACCGGGATCACCGCATATTCGGCGATACGCTCTTGGTAGTTGTCGGCCGTGTGTTCCCAGCGCCTGGCGTCGTTGTATTCAAAGTCCGCACCGACTTCGCCGTTGCGCGAAATGCGGATCATGCATTTGAGCCAGCCGCGGCCGCTGGCGTTTTCGGCCTTCATAACTTCGTGCAGCGCTTTGAGTTTGTCCGTATTGAATTCAACGGATGGGGCTGTGAGCTTGCCCTCGCCGCTGAGTTTGTACGAATAGCCGAAAACACTGGTAGCGCCATCCTCTATTTCGCAGATAACGATTAACTTCTGCCAGCCTTCCTGCGAAACCAGCTTTGGATCGTGAAGTAACGATCTGCACAGGTCAATCAGGGCTTCGTTCTTGCCCAATCTCGCATCTCCCTAACAGCTTCAAACCGGCATGGAGGCATATTCCTTGATGCGGTCCTTGTAGTTCTCAGGCGTGTGGCTCCAACGATCTGCGTCGTTGTACTCAAAATCCGCGCCCACCTCGCCATTTCGCGAGATGCGGATCATGCATTTCAGCCAGCCACGGCCGGAGGCGTTGTCGGCTTTCATTAATTGATTCAGGCGCTGAAGTGGATCGAGGCTAATTCCAGGGGCGATCAACAAGCATTTGCATTGAAGATCGTAGGAGTAACCCCTCATGCCAACAACGCCGTCACCCACTTCGCCAATCAGGATGAGTTTTTGCCAGCCGGGTTGCTCCACGACATGGCAGTCTTGTAAAAGTGCCTTGCACAAATCGACCAGTGCTTCATCCTTGTTCAAATCGTCGCCCTCGAAACAATCTCAAATCGGCATCGCCACATATTTCTGGATCTTCCATCAGCGTCTTGCATAAATTGATCAGCGCTTCGTCTTTTTTCAAGCTAACTCATCTCTATAAAAAAGTATCAAACCGGCATGGCGGCGTACTCGGCAATGCGCTCCTTGCAGTTGTCCACCGTGTGCTCCCAGCGCTTGGGGTCGTTGTATTCGAAGTCAGCCCCAATTTCACCGTTGCGCGAAATGCGGATCATGCATTTGAGCCAGCCGCGACCGCTGGCGTTGTCGGCTTTCATAACTTCGTATAGGGCTTCAAGCTTCGCCATGTCGAAGTCAAGAGAAGGTGACGTCAACTTGCCGTTTCCGCTGAGGTCATAAGAGTATCCATAAACCTTGGTACTGGCTTCAGTCACTTCCCCTATCAGAACGAGCTTTTGCCAACCGTCCTGAGAAATCAATTTCGAATCTTGCAAAAAAGCTTTGCACAGGTCAATCAGGGCTTCGGCTTTGGTCATATAGGTTTCTCACTCAGAAATACTGCCGATCAAATGTCTGTCCAGCTCGGTTGTTGAACTGTTCAGTTACCTCACGCACAACGTTGCCGTTGGCATCCGTCAGTTGGTAGCTCACCTTAACCTTATCAGGCCTAGACGAATTCCCCACCAGCTGAACGTCTACCTCAACCGATCCGCCCTTCTTCGTGATCCAGTCCGCCCATTCGTTCTCCATCTTCTTGAACGCGCTGTTGTTGAAGTTCGCGTTCTGCGGGAACATGTTCTTGATGCCCTGGTCCTGGGCGAAGCGGTGGCCGATCATGTGGCCACCCACATCGTCGGTGGTGCCGCGCGCTGCGGCGGTGGCCTGATCCTTCACTTCGCTCGACGATCGCTTGGCGTGTGAGAACACCTCGTTCAACGTGGTAGGTGCGGCAGCCCTAGCCAGGAGCAGGACACCATGGAGGCGCTACACCGGGATCACCGCATATTCGGCGATACGCTCTTGATAGTTGTCGGTCGTGTGTTCCCAGCGCTTGGCGTCGTTGTATTCAAAGTCCGCACCGACTTCGCCGTTGCGCGAAATGCGGATCATGCATTTGAGCCAGCCTCGGCCGCTGGCGTTTTCGGCCTTCATAACTTCGTGCAGCGCGTCCAGCTTATCCGTGCTCTTTCCATTGGAAGGTGAGATCAGTTCGCCATCGCCCCGCAAGTTGTAGGAATACCCGAATATCTTTGTGCTGGCATCGGTCACCTCCCCGATCACGATCAGTTTCTGCCAACCGTCTTGCGCAGTCATTTCGGGATCTTGGAGATATGTCCTACAGAGATCGATCAGCGCTTCGTCTTTGTTCAAGCTCGCACTCCCAAACAGCGTCAAACTGGCATCGCCGCATATTCCTTGATGCGATCCTTGTAGTTCTCAGGCGTGTGGCTCCAGCGCTTGGCGTCGTTGTATTCAAAGTCCGCGCCCACCTCGCCATTGCGCGAGATGCGAATCATGCATTTCAGCCAGCCACGCCCGGAGGCGTTGTCGGCCTTCATGACGTCATGCATAACTTTCAGCTTTTGCAAGTTGCGTGGGGTCGGAGAAATCAGGAGGCATTTGCCATCCAGATCGTAAGAGTACCCGTGCATGCCTCTGTCGCCATCGTTGACCTCACCGATCAAGATGAGTTTTTGCCAACCCTGCTGCTCCACGATTTCTGGATCTTCGAGCAACGTCTTGCACAAATCGATCAGCGCTTCGTCCTTGTTCAAGCTACCTCCTCTTTACACAAGGTGTCAAACAGGCATGGCGGCGTACTCGGCGATCCGCTGTTGGTAGTTGTCGACCGTGTGTTCCCAGCGCTTGGCGTCGTTGTATTCAAAGTCTGCACCGACTTCGCCATTGCGCGAGATGCGAATCATGCATTTGAGCCAGCCGCGGCCACTGGCGTTGTCGGCTTTCATAAACTCGTGCAACGCCTTGAGTTTGTCCGTATTGAACTCAACGGACGGGGCGGTGAGCTTACCCTCGCCGCTGAGTTTGTACGAATAGCCGAAAACACTGGTAGCGCCATCCTCTATTTCGCAGATGACGATTAACTTCTGCCAGCCTTCCTGCGAAACCAGTTTTGGATCCTGAAGTAACGATCTGCACAAATCAATCAAAGCTTCGTCTTTGGTCATGGCGTTTCTCGCTTAAAAGTATTTCCGGTCAAAGATCTGTCCAGCTTGATTATCAAACTCCTTGAACACCTGCCGCACTGCATTGCCGTTGGAGTCCATCAGTTGATAACTCACTTTCACTTTATCAGGTCTTGATGAACCACCAACGAGTTGAACATCGACCTCAACACTTCCACCTTTTTTGTTTATCCAGTCCGCCCACTCGTTCTCGACCTTCCTGAACGCGCTGTTATTGAAGTTCGCGTTCTGCGGGAACATGTTCTTGATGCCCTGGTCCTGGGCGAACCGGTGGCCGATCATGTGGCCGCCTACGTCGTCGGTGGTGCCGCGCGCAGCGGCGGTGGCCTGATCCTTCACTTCGCCGGACGAACGCTTGGCGCCGGAGAACACTTCGTTCAACGTGGCCTTGGCGCCGATGGTGTCGCCGGCCGCGTTCTGGGTCCAGGTGATGTGGTTTTTGCCGACGGTGGCTTGCACCTGGTTGACGCCGATACGGGCGAAATCGTCCAGCTTGGTCTTCAGCGGTTCGATGGCGTTGCGCAGGCCTTCGGGCAGCTTGTCGATGGGCACGGCGCCAATGGCTTCGCGCAGTTTTTCCATGGCCGGGCCGATGGCCTTGGCCAGTTCGGGGCTGGACTTGGCGGCGTCCACGGCTTTGGCCAGGGTTTCGGCGTAGCGGCCCAGCTTGCCCAATTTGGCGGCGTCGCCCAGGTACGGCAGCATGCTGACCGCGCTGATACCGGCGCCCAAAAAGTCGCCACGGAACAACGAGATCAGGCCGCTGGCGCCGTCCGATATGGGCGTGGGGTCAAAGATGCCGGCAATGTCCAGCCCCATCTGGGTGATGTCCAGCGCCAGATCGGCGCCGTCGACCTTGGCGGCTTTCCCTGCGTTGTCCGCCGCATGGGCGGGGGGTGTGGGTGTTTGGCGGGCAACGGTGTTGACGACGGCGTTCATGGCGGTTCCGGTCAGGAAAAGTTGCCGCCATTGCACCGCGTTGTGCTGCGCCGCACCATTCGGCGCGTTACCAGCTGGGAACAGCCCTATTGGGACGCTTACCAGCTGGTAGAACTACCAGCTTGACGCCGATTGCCCCACTGGGCGACGTGCAGGAAGAAGGCTTGCGGCACGGCACGGCACAACACGGCACGGTGCGCGTGCCGGCAGCGCATCAATGCTTGGCGCGCCAGCGCTCAGCCCAGCGTCATCAAGCTCGCATTGCCGCCCGCCGCTGCGGTGTTGACGCTGATCGAATGCTCGATCAACAGGCTTTCCAGCGGAACGTTGGCAGCGCCCGGCGTCAGCGCGGTCAGGCCGACGATGGGGCCGGGGCGCTGCGCCAGGGCGCGCTGGGCGGCCAGCGCTTCGGCTGCGCTGCCGTGCAGCAGGGCGGCATCGAACGCGGTGGCGGGCGCCGACCAATCGGCCGCCAAGGTGATGTGCGCTTGCAGCCCTGCGGGCAGCGCGGCCAGCTGGCTTTGCGCTTCGGCGGGCCAGACGGCGTGCGCGTCCACCGTCAGGGCGGCGGCCAGTTGCGTCAGGCGGTCGGCCGCGTCGGTGGCCAGGCACAGCACGCGCGGGCGGGCGCGCAGCTGGTAGGTATTGCGTTCGCCGGTGGGGCCGGTAAGCAGCCTGGGCGCCAGGCTGGGCAGGGCGGCCTGCAGTGCGTCGATGCAGTCAGCGGCGTTGGCCTGGCCCGTCGATTGCAATGCTTTTGATAGCTGCTCACGCCAGTTTGGCGGGCGCTGCGGGCTGATTTGATTCAAATCTGACGCAGACGAATCGCCCAGCGCAGCGACCGCGCGCTGCGCTGCATCGGCCGGTTTGGTGGCCAGCAGGCGCAGCAGGTACAGCGGCCCGCCGGCCTTGGGGCCGGTGCCGGACAGGCCTTCGCCGCCGAAGGGCTGCACGCCCACCACGGCGCCGACCATGTTGCGGTTGACGTACAGGTTGCCGGCCTGCACGCGCGCGGCGACCTGGGCGATGGTTTCGTCGATGCGGGTGTGCACGCCCGCCGTCAGCCCGTAGCCGGTGGCGTTGATCTGGTCGATCAGCGCGTGCAGCCCCTCGCGCCGGTAGCGCAGCACATGCAGCACGGGGCCGAAGACTTCGCGCTGCAGGGCGTCCAGGCGGTCGATTTCGATCACCGTGGGCGTGACAAAGCTGCCGTAGGCCGTGGCCACCACGTCGCGCGGGCCGCTGTGCACGGCGTGGCCGCGTTCGCGCAGGGCGTTGATGTGGTGCTGGATGTTGTCCTTGGCTTCGCTGTCGATCACGGGGCCGATGTCGATGTAGAGCGCGCGCGGGTCGCCCACGCGGGCTTCGTCCAGCGCGCCGCGCAGCATGGCCAGCGTGCGCTCGGCCACGTCGTCCTGCAGGCACAGCACGCGCAGGGCCGAACAGCGCTGGCCGGCCGAATCAAAGGCCGACTGCATCACGTCCTGCACGACCTGTTCGGCCAGCGCTGAGCTGTCGACGATCATCGCGTTCTGCCCGCCCGTCTCGGCGATCAGCGGCACCGGGTGGCCATCGGGGTTCAGGCGTTCGGCCAACTGGCGCTGCAGCAGGCGCGCGACTTCGGTCGATCCGGTGAACAGCACGCCGCGCACGCGCGCGTCGGCCACCAGCGCGGCGCCCACGCTGGCGCCGTCGCCGGGCAGCAGCTGCAGCGCGGCGCGCGGCACGCCCGCATCGTGCAGGGCGCGCACGGCTTCGTAGGCGATCAGCGGGGTTTGTTCGGCCGGCTTGGCCAGCACCGCGTTGCCCGCGGCCAGCGCGGCGGCCACCTGGCCGGTGAAGATCGCCAGCGGAAAATTCCACGGGCTGATGCAGACCACCGGGCCCAGCGGCACATGCGTGGCGTTGTCGAACTGGGTGGCCACTTGCGCGGCGTAAAAGCGCAGGAAGTCGATGGCTTCGCGCACTTCGGCGATGGCGTTGGGCCAGCTTTTGCCGGCCTCGCGCACCAGCAGGCCCAGCAGGCGCGGCAGTTCGTTCTGCAAGGCATCGGCGGCGCGCAGCAGGCAGGCGGCGCGCTGGGCGGGCGGGGTGCTGGCCCATGCGTGCGCGTGCGCAGCGGCATCGGCCAGGGCCTGGGCCACATCGGCATCGCTGGCGGGATGGACCTGGCCCACCACGTCGCGCCGGTCGGCCGGGTTGAGCACCGGCAACGAGGGCAGGGGGCGCGGGTGCGTATAGGTCAAAGGGGCCGCCAGCGCTTGATCCACGGGCGTAAGCAGCAACGATTTTGATAGCAGATCGAGCTGCGATTCATCCGCCAGATCCAGCCCCGCTGAGTTGGGCCGGGGCAGCCGGTCTGCCGCGTACAGCGCGCGCGGCAGCGGAATGCGCGGGTGCGGCGCGCCAAGGGGGGCGCCTTCGGCCAGCGCGGTGCGCTCCACCGTCTGCACGGGGTCTTCGATCAGCGCGTCGATCGGCACATCGACATCGGCGATGCGGTTGACGAAAGAGGTGTTGGCGCCGTTTTCCAGCAGGCGGCGCACCAGGTAGGCCAGCAGCGTTTCATGCGTGCCCACGGGCGCGTAGATGCGGCACGGCCGGCGCAAAGCGGCACGGCCATCCACGCGCAGCGCGCCGCTGACCACCGCTTCGTACAGCGGTTCACCCATGCCATGCAGGCACTGAAATTCGTACTGACCGGCGTAGTAGTTGGCGCCCGCCAGCTCGATGATGGCGGCCACCGAATGCGCGTTGTGCGTGGCGAACTGCGGGAACACCGCGTCGGGTGCGGCCAGCAGCGCGCGGGCGCAGGCCAGGTAGCTGACATCGGTATGCGGCTTGCGCGTGTAGACCGGGTAGTCGGCCTGGCCATCCACTTGCGCGCGCTTCACCTCGCTGTCCCAATACGCGCCCTTGACCAGCCGCACCATCAGCCGGTGACCGCTGCGGCGCGCCAGATCGATCAGCCAGTCGATCACCTGCGGGCAGCGCTTTTGGTAGGCCTGGATGACAAAGCCAATGCCGTTCCAGCCCGCCAGTTCGGGCGCATGGCACAGCTCGCCCAGCAAGTCCAGCGACAGCTCCAGCCGGTCGGCCTCTTCGGCGTCGATGTTCAGGCCGATGTCGTGCCCGCGCGCACGCACGGCCAGCGCCAGCAGGCGCGGGTACAGCTCGTCCAGCACGCGCTGGCGCTGCGCGCGGCTGTAGCGCGGGTGCAGCGCCGACAGCTTGATGGAAATGCCCGGCCCTTCGTAAATGCCGCGCCCGGCGCTGGCCTGGCCAATGGCGTCGATGGCGCTTTCGTAGCTGGCCAGGTAGCGTTCGGCGTCGTCGCCCGTCAGCGCGGCTTCGCCCAGCATGTCGTAGGAATAGCGAAAGCCCTGCGCTTCGTGCGGGCGGGCGTTTTTCAGCGCTTCGCCAATGGTTTCGCCGGTGACGAACTGCTCGCCCATCATGCGCATGGCCATGTCCACGCCCTTGCGGATCAGCGGCTCGCCGCCCTTGCCCACCAGGCGCGTCAGCGCGTTGCCCAGGGTTTGTTCGCTGTGCGTGGCCGTCAGCTTGCCGGTCAGCAGCAGGCCCCAGGCCGCCGCGTTGACGAACAGCGAAGGGCTTTGCCCCAGGTGCTGCGCCCACTGGCCCTGGCTGATCTTGTCGCGGATCAGCGCGTCGCGCGTGGCGGCGTCAGGGATGCGCAGCAGCGCCTCAGCCAGGCACATCAGGGCCACGCCTTCGTGCGACGACAAGGCGAATTCCTGCAGCAGCCCCTGCACGATGCCGGCGCGGCCCGCGGCGCGCTTGCGCTGGCGCAGCGTGCTGGCCATTTGGTGCGCCAGGCGGTGCGCGCCTTCGGCCTGCGCAGGCGCCAGGCGGGCGCGCGCCAGCAGGGGCGCCAGCGCCTCGGCCTCGGGCGGGCGCGTGGCGGCGGTGATGGCGGCGCGCAGCGGCGTTTGCGGCCGCACTTCGGCTTGCAGGGCGGCAAAGGGCGAGGGCGCGGCGCGGTTCACCTGGGCCGGATGGCCGCCCGTGAGGCCGTGCGTTGGCGCGGCGCCATCCGGGCGCGGCGGCGGCATAGTGGCGGGCATGCTGGGCAGGGCGTCGGTCGGCTGGGTCATGGCGCGGTCGGGTCGGTGTGTGAAAAACAGCTTGGCCGCGCGATGGAAGCACTGCCCCACCTGACGGCCGCCCGCGCAGCCATTCGCCGCGCAAGACACTATTGTTTGGCACTTCAGGCTGAGTTATTCGCTGTATTGTTCAGAATCAGCTGATTAATATTCGGCCATGAGCACCGCCGACACCCCCCTGGACCGGATCGACCTGCGCATCCTCGACGCGCTGCAGCGCGACGGCCGCCTGTCCAACCTGAAGCTGGCCGAACACGTCGCCCTGTCGCCCACCGCCGTGCTGGCGCGCGTGCAGCGGCTGACCAAGGCCGGCTACATCGAAGGCTACGCCGCGCAGCTGAACCCGGCCCGCCTGGGGCGCGGCCTGGTGGTGTTTGTGGAAGTGCTGCTGGACCGCACCACGCCGAACATGTTCGACGCCTTCAAGGCCGCCGTGCAGGTACACGAAGACATTCTGGAATGCCACATGGTGGCCGGCGGCTTTGACTATCTGCTGAAAACGCGCGTGGCCGACATGGCCGCCTACCGCGCCTTTGCCGGCCAGGTGCTGTGGCAGCTGCCCGGCGTGCGCGAAACGCGCACCTATGCGGTGATGGAGGAGGTGAAATCGACCACCGTGTTGCCGCTGATGCGCGCACCGGGCGCGTGAAAGGCGGGGCAGATCGGCTCCGCATGACCGCCGAACGCATCACGCGTTTTACCTGCCGTAGCGCAGGTGCGTCAGCACCTCTTCAAAAAACGCCGTGATCTCGGCATCGCTGGCGTCGAACAGCTCGCCCGTCACACTCAGCACGCCCATGCCGGTCAGAAAGCCGGTGTAGAAGAAGTAGGTGTTGTTGGCGTCGCGGCCAAAGTAGTTGACCTGCAGGCACCCATCGGGATGCGCGGAGCCCCACGGCTCGGAGGTCTGCGCTTGGGGCCGAACCCGGGCTTCGGCATTGAAACGAGATTCCAGCAGCTTGTCGACCACGCGCTCCTGGTTTTCCTCGGTGATCCGCATCGGCACGAACGAGACGGTGAGCGCGCCCCGCGCCGCCTGAAACAGCCACTGCTCAGGGTCGTCCGAGTACACGTGCTCCCAGTCGTCGGAAAGAGACAGGGTGAAGAAATCATTCTCGAAATTCATGGTGCTCCCTTCGATACGATGCGCGGCGGATGATGGCAGACGTGGTTGACGCCATGGCGGCCGTCAGTCCGTTGACCTGCGCATGCGCCCGTCCCCGCACGGGGTCGCACCCTGATGCCACCCTGCACACGCCGTTCTGGCCATCTTTACAAGCCAAATATGCCTGTAACGCCCAATGGACGGGCGCAAGCAGCTATCTTATGAATAGCATTCAACGCGCCATCGTGATCGGCACCAGCGGCGCCGGCAAGACCACCTTCGCGCGCCAACTGGCCCGCCGCATCGCCACGCCGCACACCGAACTGGACGCGCTGTACTGGGGCCCCGGCTGGACGCCCGTGCCCACCGAACAATTTCTGGCCGCCGTGGGCGAAGCGACAGCGGGCGATCGCTGGGTGCTGGACGGCAACTACAGCGTGGCGCGCGATCTGATCTGGCCGCGCGCCACCCACATCGTGTGGCTGGACTACGGGCGCGTGCGCACCTTCACGCAGGTGCTGCGCCGCACGCTGCAGCGCGGCATCGTCCGCCAGCCGCTGTGGGCCGGCAACCGCGAATCGCTGCGCAACGCCTTCTTCTCGCGCGACAGCATCCTGCTGTGGTCGCTGCAGACCTTTGACAAGAACCGGCGGCGCTATGCCGCGCTGGCCCAAAGTGGCGCGTGGCCGCAGGCGCAGTGGGTGGTGCTGCGCAGCCCGCAGGAGGCGCGGTGCTGGCTGGCCGAGCAAGCGGCCGTGCCCAACGCACCGGACGAGCCGAGTAAGACCCGCCCGCCTTGACGGTGCCCGGCGCCCGAACTGCGCTGGGCCTACGCCTGGCTACCGGCGCTTGGGCGCGGCATAAAGTCGGGCCACGGCACAGTTGGCATGTCGTCGTAGGCCTTCAGGACGGTTTGCAGCGGCGTCAGCGGCGGCTGGTGCTGGGCGTAGGTCAGCTTGAGCCAGAGGGCCGCCTCGCTGACCTGGCCTGCGCCCAGCCATTTCTCCTCCAGGTTGATCGACAGCACGCGTCGCCCGGCGGCCTCGAGCGCCTGGGGTTCGTAGCGATGCCGGCCGGTGGCCTGCAAGGCCAGGGCGTAGGCAAACCCTAGCGGGCTGCGCAGGGTTTTGACCGACGGTGGCTTGTGGCGGCCCGTGTGCTGCTCGTACAGGGCGATGGCGGTGGCCGGACCATCAAACCCGTCGCCAGCCTGCAGCAGGTACGCCATGGTGGGCGCCAAAGCCCAATAGACGATGGCGCTGTTGGGCCAGACGTGTGCGCAGCTCAGCCAACTGGCGCGCTCGCTGATGGCCGCTTCGTTCCACATGGCCTGGCAGGCGCTGCCGTCTTGCAGCCAGCCGGCCAGCGCGCGGGCGGCGCACAGGCGGCTGCGGTGGCCATCGAGGTCGACGCCGAAGTCTTCGCCTTCACTGATGGCTTGATCCAGCCAGCCGATGGCTTTGGGAAGGACGGGGGCGACTTCCGCGTGCAGGCCGACCAGCCACCCGTAGATGACGTCAGAGACTCGACTCATTGCCACATTGCCCATAGGCCGCGCGGCCTCGTATTCGGTGCCAAGGTAAAACTTGAGCATCCCGGGCGTAAAGGCGCGAAACCGCGTCTTGTAGGGGTCGAACATCATTCGATGCAAGGCCGCGCGCACTGCCCTGCGCAGCCCGGCGCCCCGTTCACCGCGCCGTCACCCGCGCCCGCAGATTCGGGTCGTCCGATCGAACCGCGGCCACCACGCCCCGGCTGTTGAAGACCACGTGGTATTCCGCGCCGCTGCTGCGCCAGTATTTCCACACGCGGCTGTTCAGGCTGGGGGTTTCGTTGGCGATGGGGTAGCCCTGCGACATGATGACCTGGTCGCGCGTCATGCCGATGCGCACGCGGCTGGCGCGCACGGCCTGCTGCACGGCGGGCGGGGCGTTGCGCAGGCGGCGCTGCGGGTTGTAGGGCACCACGTAGCGGCGGGCGAAGGCGCCCATTTCGATCTCGCGGCTGTAGTCGTTGCCCAGGTCCATCACCTCGCCATTCATGCGCGTGTGCACGCGGTAGCGGCCGTAACCGGTGATCTCGACCGGCGTGCCGGCCGGGATCATGCGCTGCGCGCTTTCGTAGTTGATCTCGCTGATCCAGCTGCCGTCGGTGCGCATGTTGCAGCACAGCCAGCCGTTGAAGTTGGATTGCGCCTGCGCGCCTGACAGCGCCAGCAGCGCCGCGCCCGCCACGGCCCAGTGCCGCACCGATACCCGTTCACGAAGTCTCATCACCATCCCCAGGTTGTAGCCAAGCTGACCATTGTGAATTGACTTTTTGACGATGGAAGCCGCGTTGGGCCATGGCTTTACATCGAAAGCATCTGTTCGCCAGCGTGGGCGCGTAAAAATTTGAAGCACGGTTGGCAGGTGCAGCCAACGCGCCGCCACTAACGCCGCTGGCGCATCAGCGTGCTTTTGCCAAACAGGCTTTCCACCAGATCGACCGCCAGCTCGGCCGTGCGGTTGTGGGTGTCGTAGGCGGGGTTGATTTCAACGATGTCGAGCGAGGCCAGGTGGCCGGTGTCGGCCACCATTTCCATGCACAGCTGCGCTTCGCGGTAGGTGGGGCCGCCGCGGATGGTGGTGGCCACGCCGGGGGCGATGTCGGGGTCGAGAAAATCCACGTCCAGGCTGACGTGCAGGTGCGTGCCCGGCGCCATGCCGGCCAGCGCGCGGTCCATGGTGGCGCGCATGCCGTGTTCGTCGATGTAGCGCATGTCGAACACCTCGATGCCGGCGGCGTGCACCAGCTGCTTCTCACCTTCGTCCACGCTGCGAATGCCGATCTGGCGCAGGTCCTGCGGGCGCAGCGCGGGCTGCGCAGTGCTGAAGCCGCCCAAGCCAACCAGCTCGGCCGGGCCATCGCCGCACAGGCTGGCCACCGGCATGCCGTGCAGGTTGCCGCTGGGCGTCAGCGCGGCGGTGTTGAAGTCGGCATGCGCATCGAACCACAGCACGCGCAGCGGCACGCCCCGGTGGGCGCAATGGCGCGCCACGGCGCTGACGCTGCCCATGGCCAGGCAGTGGTCGCCGCCCATCAAAACGGGCAGGCGGCCCAAGGCCAACTCGGCCAGCACGGCGGCGTGTACGGCGCGGTTCCAGGCCACCACCTCGGGCAAGTGCCTGAAGCCTTCGGCCGGTGGCAACCACGGGTTGGGCGGGCCGGCCAGGTTGCCCGTGTCGTGGACTTGCAGACCTTGTGCACGCAGCGCTTCGGTGATGCCGGCCACGCGCAGGGCTTCGGGCCCCATGCTGGCGCCGCGCGCACCCGCGCCAACGTCGGTGGGCGCGCCGATCAGCGCAAGGGCAGTGGATGAAGGGCCTGGTGTGACAGCGTCTGCCATAGGACGAATCCGTGAATAGGTAGTCTTCCCGATGGGAACGGCACGACTGTGCAAGTCGCGGTGCGATGCCTACAGTTTGCCGTGTTCCGGGCTGCGCCGCACGTGGCCTGATTGCGATGCGCAAGCGCCGCACTTTCCCCACATCACGAGCACTGCACCATGCCCGGCCCCATTCAGCCAAGCCAGTCCACCCCGCCCAACCCCGCGCCGCATGTGGCGCCACCAACGGGGCCTGGCCACGCTCCCGGCGCAGGCGGCAACGGCGCGCCACCGCAGGGCAATCAGCTGACGATTCCCTCTGCCACGCCAGGCTATGAGCAGCAGTACACGGTGCGCAAGGACGACACGCTGAGCGCGATTGCCGACCGCCACAAGATCAAGCTGAGCGAGCTGCTGGCGGCCAATCCGCAGTTTGACCCGAACAGCGCGGGCAATGGCATCAACTTCCAACGCGGCGCGCCCGGCACCTGGGATGCGGACGCGATTTTTGTGGGCGACCAGATCCAGCTGCCGCCATCGGCGCAAGCGCCCGGGTCGAACCCCGCGCCGGCCCCTGCGCCATCGCCAAGCCCAGCGCCGACACCTACACCCAGCCCAACACCATCGCCGGCAGGGCCCACCCCGACCCCAACCCCGGGCCCGACGCCAACACCCAACGCCGGGACCTACACCAACGCCCCCGACGGGTCCGACGCCCACTCCGCCCGCCGGCCCAACGCCCAATCCCCAGCCAGGCCCCTCCCCCACAACCCCCGCCAGCCCAAGCCCGTCGCCGGTACCCACCCCAGCGTCGCCCACGGTGCCGCCACAGGGGCCGCCGGTGTTCCCGGTGCCGCCCACTGCCGGCCCGCAACCACCTGTACAAGGCCCACAGCCCGTGCCGCCGAACACTGCGCGGGTAGACCAGGCCGTATCGGACATTCGCGAGCGCCTGACTTCCGGCTTTTTGAACCCCGTGGGCGCCGACGACGTCAAGGGCGTTCAGGACATCATCGGCGGACTGCCGCGCACCGATGCCAACGCCACGGTGAAAGCCCTGTCTGACGACGAACTGCGCAACCTGGCCAGCGAAGTGAACGATGGCAGCTGGATTGGCGGCGGTCTGAACAAGGACGAGAAGACCGCGTTCTTCGACACCATGGCCAAGCAGCTGGACGCCACCCAACTCGCGCGCCTGACCAAGGCTTTCGACACCACGCAGAGCGGCATGGGCCTGGGCAAGCTGGATTCGTCCGACGACGTGGCCGCCATTGGCGCAGCAGTGGGCCGCCACGCGTCCACCAGCACAAAGCAGGACTACATCAAGGCCTTGAGCGCCAACGGCGGCCTGACTGACCAGGCGCGTGTGACCGGCACCTCCATGGGCATGACCATGACGCAGATGTCCGACCCGCAGGCGCGCGCGGCTGCCGAGGTGCTGGCCAGCATGGGTGGCAGCCCGACGGCGGCACGCAATGCGCTGGAGTCGCTCACCACGGAGCAGCTCAACGCCGTGGTCAACGCCGCCGCCGACCCGAGCATGACCACCACCACCTCGATGGGCGGCGCTTCGGTTTCCAGCCACTACGACACCGCCACCTTCCAGAAGCTGATGGAAGTGGCGGGCAAAACCGACAGCGCGGACCTGAAGGCGCGCGTGTTCGCCGCCGGCGCCGATGTGCTGAAGGAAGCCGAGTCGGGCAACTTCTTCGCCCCCGTGCTGGCCGACACCGCCGCCATGCGTGCCGGCATGAACAAGCTGCTGATGAGCGACGTCAACGGCGTGGTGGGCGAGCTGGCTTCCAACGCCGAAACGCGCGACGGCACCGCACTGGCGATCTACGCCAGATCGGCGCTGAACGCGAAGGAGTTCGACCAGTTGGGCGAAGTGCAAGCCCGCCTGTCACTGGGCAATGACCTGAAGGGCGACCCCGTCGAGAGCTTTGGCGCCACGACCAAGGCGCCGGACGGCACCGACCGCTATATCAACGCCGAACGCCTGGGCTACTTTGCCGGCGCGATGAACGCCGCCACCCGTTCGATATCCAGCGATGCGGCCAAGCAGGCTGAGCTGACCAACGCCGTTATCAAGAGCGGCCTGTCGGTCATCGACAAGGTGTCGCCGCGTCCCGTGGGCGCGGGCGCATCGGTGCTGAAGGAGTGGACCGGCTTTGCCGTGAGGTACGCCTACGAGCAAGCGATCTCGCCGCAGTTGAAATCCGAAGACAAGATGTTCTGGGCCATGCAGCCGGTCACCGCGACCGAAGTGCGCCCGAATGGCGAGGTGGACCGCGAGGTCGCCAACGGCAGCGCGTCGCGTTCTGCGTTTGAAGACACCTGGAACCTGGTGGCCAACCGGGCCAAGCCCTGAGCCTGGCCGTGAAGGGCGCGAACGTCACGTTGACAGCCGCCTGCCACAGTGACGCCCGTCACGTTGCCGACCAACTGCTGTGCTAGGGTGATGCCGATGGCAACATGTATGCCGCGTGCAGCGCGGCTCCGCCACCGTGGCGTTGCAGCCCTGATGCTGGCCGCCGCGCTGGCGGCTTGCTCTGGCGAAAATACGGCCCAGCCACGCACGGCCTCTTCTGCGGGGCCGGCATCGGCGCCCGTCGTCGCTGCCGCCACGCCACCTATTCAGATGGACAACCCAGATCTGCAAGCCTCGCTCAAACTCGACGCCGCGCTGAGCGCCGATGCGCCTGCCGCCGTGCAATCGCTGGCGCTATCGCCCGCCAGTGCCGACGGCCAGGCCCTGGCGCAATGGGCGCGCGCGCACTGGCAGGCAGCCGATGTCGATGCGCTGGCCCGCGTGCTGGTGCATTTGACGCTGGGCACCGACCAGCAGCAGGACGCCGCGCAATACTTCTCGGCCGGGCCGTTGGCGGCAGATGGAACACCCTCCCACGCGCACGCTGCCGCGCTGGGCTACTTCGTCGGTGCGTTGCAATCCGGGCTGGGCACTGTGACCGGCAATCCGGCCGAACGCCACGCACTGGCAACGCAGCTGCTGCGCACCGCGGCGCGCCAGGCCGGTACGGCCGAACCCACTGCTGCGCTGCCCGGTCCCGACGCCACACCCGGCCAGCGCTGGGTGCGCTTCAATCTGTACCCGCTGCTGGCGACCGCTGAAGGCACATCCAGCGATGATGCCGACACACTGCTGGAACGCGCGGCGCTGCCGGTAACGGCCACGCAGGTGCGCCCAAACGGCGAACCCGATCTGGAAGTGGCGGTGGGCACAGCGCCGCAAGTCGCCTTCCGCCACCGGCTGCGCGCCGTTCAGCGCGCATTGGCCGGATGAGCGCAACAACGTCGACCCCGCCCGCTGCGCCGGTGTGCAGCGCGTGCCAGCAGCCGCTGCAACCGGGCTTCCTGCTCGACCGCGGCTACAACGACCGGGCCCGCGTGGCCGAG
>JAGOEM010000028.1 GCA_017997715.1 Ottowia sp. | reverse complement strand
GCGCAGCCTTGGTGGCCCCGCAAGAAACGGGGACGTTTTTTCGCTCAGACCGCGCGCAACAGCTGCCGCGCCAACGCATGCAGGCGGGTGCCGGGCTGGGCCAGGCTGTCGAGCACGCTGAAATGGTTCAGCCCCGCCAGCACGCTGGCAACGGGCACGCGTTCACGCCCCCAGGCTTGCTGAATCAGGCGGTTCTGGCGCAGGTATTCGCCGCTTTCATCGCCCCCCACCACGCCGATCAGGCGGCCGCGCGCTGGCGCTGGCAACCGCGCCGGGCTGGCCTGGGCCACCTGGTCGGGCGTCAGCCGCAGCACCTCTTGCAGGCTGGGCGTGTGCAGCAAGGGCTGCAGGTCGTACAGGCCGGAAATGCCCAGCGCGGCCTTCACCACATCACGCGGCAGCCCTGCCTGCGCGGTTGGCCAGGCGCAGGCCAACATCATGGCCGCCAGCTGGCCGCCGGCCGAATGGCCAATGACCACCAGGCGCCGCGCATCGCCACCGAAGCGCCGCGCGTTCCGCCACGCCCAGCCCACGGCGAGCACCATCTGCAAGGTGATCTGCGGAATGCTGACCTGCGGACACAGCGCGTAGTTGGGCACCACCACTGCAGCGCCTTGCGCGCGCAGCGATGGCACCAGAAAACTGTGCTGCGATTTGTCCATGCCGCGCCAATAGCCGCCGTGGATGAACACCACCACGGGGGCGCCGGGGCGCGCTGCGGGGAACACGTCCAGCGTCTCGCCCGGGGCGGTGCCATAGGCCACATCCAGATCGCAGGGCAAGCTGCGCCGCACCAGCGCGGATTCGGCCGCCCAGCGGGCGTAGTAGTCCGCGTGATCCGGAACCCGCATGCGGTTGTTGTACATGCGTTCCAGCCATTGGATATCGGGCGGATCGCGGCGAGTTGGTGCGGGGGTGCGGGCCATGGGTCACGCTATTGTCGCAAAACGGCTGGGGCCTTTCGGGCGCATCGCATGGCGAGTTCTGCGGTGGGTCTTGGTTGGCAAAAACAGCCGCTACCGCAATACCCACGGGCGCCAGCAGCTATCACTGTCAGAGCATACCGGGGTCAGTAAAACAAAATGGCCGTGCTGGGCAGTGGCGGCATGGGGGGCAGATGGGGTTGCGGATGGGGTCACGGATGGCGCTGCGGCTGTGCCAAGAAGTCGGCACCAACCTGTGCAAGGCGCAAGCCTTCCGGCGTGTCTGCCAGCCGGGCGGGCGGGCACAGCTTGCCGTGCATCCTGGCGCAGCCGCCGTCGCTGGCGCGCGCGGCCCGCCCCGCACGAACGCGCTATCCTGACCCCATGGCGTATGTACCCACCTTTACCCCTGAATCCCTCACGCGCGCAGACGTGGACAGCGCACACGGCCCGATGGTGCTGGAATTCGGCACCAACTGGTGCGGTTGGTGCCGGGGGGCGCAGCCGGACATCCAGGCGGCCTTTGCACAGGCCGGCGCCGAGGTGCCGCACGTGAAGATCGAAGATGGCCCGGGCCGTCGGCTGGGGCGCAGCTTCGGGGTGAAGCTGTGGCCCACGCTGATATTCATGAAAGACGGGCAGGAGATCTCGCGACTGGTCCGCCCCAAGGCTGCCAAAGAAATTGTCCAGGCGTTTGAAGGCCTGCGCGGCTGAACGGCGGGTGCGCTGCGGGCGCCCATCCACTGCGCCGCCCGGCCGTTGCTGCCGCACTGGCCGTACGCACCTCGGCCTTCGTTTTCAATCGCCGGTGATGAGCGGGCAAGGCTGAAAGCGTACGCAGGGCGCAAGCTTGCGGATATGCGTCAGCGTGTTGGCGCCTTGGCGGCGCTCTGCCCTAAAACCCACCTCGTCACCAACGCGCAGGCCGTCCAGCAAGTCAGGCCGGCCAATGCGAAAACCCAGCGTCGTGAAAGGCAGTTTGCCGCGCGGCAACAGCTTGAGGCGCACGGTCTGAGGCTCGGCCGGGCTGGGCAGGCTGCGCACCACCGCGCGGGTGTAGGTGTTGCCCCCGGCATCGGGCGCTGCGTAGGCCGGCAGTGCGATGGCGCACAGGCCCAGCCCCCATGACAACAGGCGCGGCACAAGGCGCACGCGGCGGCATGCGGTTAGCTTGCGGGTCATTGGCGCGGTGCGGTCGCAGCGCTGGCGGCGCCTCAGCGCATCCATGGCGGCACCGGTTCCAGCAGTTCGGTCAGCGCCTGCAGCATGACGCGCACCTTGGCAATGCGCACCCGGCTGGGGGTGTAGCAGGCGTACAGGTGGCTGCCAAACTGCGTGTGCGATACGAATTCCGGCAACACCGCCACCAGGCGCCCGGCGCGCACCAGCGGGTTGGCCAGGTACATCGGCACGATGGCAATGCCCAGGCCGGCCAGCGCCGCATCGACCAGGCATTCCACGCTGTTGAAACGCAGCCGGCTGGTTGCCGTGTGCACGAATTCCTCACCCGTGGGATCGGCCAGATGCCAGCGGTGGTCATCGGTCATCAGGTAGCTCAGCGTCTGGTGCTGGGTCAGTTCTGACGGGTGAACCGGCGTGCCGTGCGCCGCCAGGTAGCCGGGCGACGCACAGACCACGCGTTGCACCGTGGTCAGGCGGCGAACCACCGCATCCTGCGGCGGCACGCGGGTCATGCGCAGGGCCAGGTCGATGTCTTGCGCTTCCAGATCGACCAGTTGGTCGCTCAGGATCAGCTCGCCGGTCAAACCGGGGTGTTGGGCCACCACCTTGTGCAGCAAGGGCGCGACGTAGACGCGGCCAAAGGCGATGGTCGCGCTCACCCGCAGCACGCCCAAAGGCGTCTCGCCCTGGTTGCGCACGGCGATCTGGGTGGCGGTCACGGCTTCCAGCGCGGCCAGGGCGTGGTGCTGAAAGATTTCGCCCGCGGGCGTCAGGCGCAAGCGGCGCGTCGAACGTTCCAGCAGCCGGGCGCCAAACGCCGCTTCCACGTCGGCAATCTGCCGGCTGACCTGGGCGCGGGTGCAACCCAGCAGGCGGGCCGCCGCGGCCATGCTGCCCGTGTCCACCGCCTTGACGAACGCCAGCCATGCCGGCAGCCATGCCGACCCGGCGGTGGCAACCAGCCCCGGCACGCCAGCGGCGCCCACTTCTTTAACCGATTTCATGGCGCGTTGCCCCCTTTCAATGTCAATGATTGATTGACATACATGGCTTGATTTTCGCTTTTTTGTCCGCTCAGGCAACACCTATCATGGCCGCTCAGCCTTACCACCGCGGGTACGCAGCGCCGCCCGATCCAAGCACTACGCCCTATGTTGAAAACACTTCGCAGCCACGGCGCCCTGGGGGTCACTCTGGCGGCCGCCGGCATCCTGATGGTGACCATGGGGGCCAGGCAGTCGATGGGCCTGTTTGTCGGCCCGTTGAACACCTCCACCGGCCTGGGCATCGTCGCCATCAGCTTTGCCATGGCAATTGCGCAATTCACCTGGGGCGCGGTGCAACCGCTGGCCGGGGCCGCCGCCGACCGCTGGGGGCCGCGGCCGGTGTTGATCGCGGGCATTTTGATTCTGGCGCTGGGCACGGCGCTGACGCCCCTGTTTACCTCGGCCTGGGGGCTGATGTTCACGATCGGCCTGCTGTCGGCCATGGGCGCGGGCGCGGGCAGCTTTTCGGTGCTGATCGGCGCCGCCGCGCAGCGCATGCCGGCCGAGGCGCGGGGCAGCGCTTCGGGGGTGATCAACGCCGGGGGCTCGTTCGGGCAGTTTGTGTTCGCCCCACTGGCGCAAAAGCTGATTCAAGTGCTGGGCTGGATGGGCGCCATGTATTCGATGGCGGCCATCGCTTTGCTGGCGCTGCCACTGATCGGCAAGATCACCAAGGGATCGCAGGGGCATTCGCTGCCGGCGGCGTCTGCCAACAACAGCGACGGCGGCGGCTTGCGCGCCGCCATCCGCCAGGCGCTGGGTGACCGCAGCTATTTGCTGCTGCACCTGGGCTTTTTCACCTGCGGCTTTCACATCGCCTTTCTGGTGACGCATTTGCCGACCGAGGTCGATCTGTGCGGGCTGCCGCCTGCGGTGGCCAGCTGGTCGCTGGCGCTGATCGGGCTGGCCAACATCGTAGGCAGCCTGGCGGTGGGCCACTTGGTCGGCCTGTACCGCAGCAAGATGATTCTGGCGCTGATGTACGGCAGCCGCGCGCTGCTGATCCTGTGGTACCTGGCGATGCCGCGCGATCCGTGGGTGTTCTACATCTTCGCGGTGGGCCTGGGGCTGACCTGGCTGGCCACGGTGCCGCCCACGGCGGGCCTGGTGGCCAAGCTGTTCGGTGTGCGCTATTTGGGCACGCTGTTCGGCCTGACGCTGCTGTCGCACCAGATCGGCGGCTTTCTGGGTGCCTGGCTGGGCGGCCTTGCGATCATGGAATTCGGCAACTACAACTGGATGTGGTGGGCCGACATTGCGCTGGCACTGCTGGCGGCGGTGATCAATCTGCCAATCCGCGAGGCACGGATCAAGCCCAAGCTGCAGCCGGCCTGACCGCGTGGTTGGGCGGCAGGCCGGCCGGCCTGCGCGGCGCGGCGCGGCGCGGTCTGCCTGGTGCGGTCTGTCTGGTGCAGGCTGCTTAGTGCGGCCTGCTTGGTGCGGTCGGCTTAGTGCGCCATGGCGGGCAAATAGACTACGTTTTTGATAGCTGCCTGCGCCCGCCACCATTGCGCTATAGGCCTTTTTTATTCATAAAAAGGCCCACAGCGGCAGCGCCGCCCTCAGGCCACGCCCAGCACGTCGTCGTGCATTGCGGGGCGATCAGCGTCTGCGCCCATCACCATGCGGCAGGCCTTGCCGCTGCGCCCGCGCGGCACCGCGCAACCCGTTTCGCCCAGCACCTTGATCGGCTCGGCGCCCTGCGCGGTGGCAAACGCCTGCAGCGCGCTGCGGCAACGCGCAATGGCGGCGCGGCCTTCACTGCCGTCATGCGGTATGCGCAGCACCAGGGTGTGGTCGTCGTGCTGCTGCAGCTGAAAGTCGAACAGCTTGCACTCTTCCTCGATCACCGTGCACAGCGCCATCGGCAGCAGGCTGACGGTTTCGCCCTTGCGGCGCCGCGACGGCACGCGCAGCACGTCGTCGCTGCGGCCGCCCAGCTCCAGCGTTGGCAGCGGCGATCCGCAGGCGCAGCGCTTGGCATGCAGGGTGACCTGGTCGCCCAGGTCGTAGCGGATCAAGGGCTGCACCAGGTTGGCCAGGTTGGTCAAAAGCACGGTGTGCGAAGCGTGGCCGCGCGGCACGGGCCGGTAGCGCTCGTCCACGGGTTCCAGGATGACCCAGTCTTCGTTGACGTGCAGGTGGCCATGCGCGCATTCCCAGGCGATGGGCAGAAACTCCGACGCGCCATAGCTGGCGCGCACCGCGGTGTCGAAGCTGTGGCGAATGTGTTCGCGCGCGGCCGCGCCCATGGTTTCGCCGCCGGTCATGACGGCGCGCGGGCTGATGTGCAGCCGCCCGGCGGCGGCTTCATCGGCCAGCATGGCCGCGGCCGTGGGGTAGGTGGCCAGCACCGTGGGGCGAAATTCGTTGAGCGCGGCGACCAGCGCATCGATCGGCTGCAGCAGGCTGAAGCTGCGCGCCGTCTGCGCCATCCAGGGGTTGATGCTGCGCAGGCGTTCAAAGCTGACGACGCTGGCAAAGTGCCCGCCCGTCGCGGTGACCATGGCCATGCGGTCGCCACCGCCCAGCGCTTCCAGCGCCGAGAAGGGGCCGAACATGCGCCCGCCACCTTTGCCGGGCGCGCGGTGGCGCACCGCCTCCAGCGCATCGTACACGGCCATGGCCGGCGCATCCTGCACAAAGATGCCGGGCAGCGAGCTGGTGCCAGAGCTTTCCCACACCACATAGCGGCCTTGCCAGGCTTCGCCCACACGGGAAGGATCGGCGGTGAAATCGCGCAATTCGTCCAGGCGCAGCGCCGGGTCGGTCACCCAGTCGTCAAAGCGATCCATCAATTCGGCGCGGGTGACCGGCGCCACGTGCGCCAGGTGGTTGCCACGGCCAGCGACGGCGCCAAGGCGTTCGCCATAAAAGGCAGATCCATAGCGCGCGGCGTCGAGCAAGCGAACCAGCCGCTGCTGCTGGCGCTGGGCCAACAACGAAGGCGTGGCGTGGGCGGCGGCCATCACGTCCAGCGTGGCGGCCTGCAGGTGCAGAGGGTCGAACACGGGGGTCATGGGCAGCCCTTTCTGCAGGGACGGCCCAGCCACCAACGGCACAAACGCTGGCTTGTCATTTTTTTTGTCTCCTTTTCTGTCCGATGCGTCCAGCGCACACCTAGTTCCCATTGCAGGCCCCGGTGCGCGCGGAAGGACCGCAACGTTGTGCGTCGATGTTGCCAGACTGCGGCCCCCTATCCTTGACAAGGGTCATCCGTTGGAGGCGCACGCGCACCGTTGCGCTGGTCAGCAAGCAGTGCGTATCGACAGGATTTCAGCCTGTAGCGCGCGCCAATACTGGGCTATCAGCTATTATTTTATGAGTAAAGCCGATACCATCGGTTACCATTCACCTGCTGGTTTTGGCATAGCCAAGCCGCCTGGCTGCACCCGGCGCCGCAGCCAAGCACGCCATGCAGGCGGCGCCTGGCTGGCCGTGCCTACGCCCCGCCGCGCAGCGAAGCCACGCCGCGGTTGGCCAGTTCGTCTGCGCGCTCGTTGCCTTCGTGGCCGGCGTGGCCGCGCACCCAGTGCCAGCGAATGGTGTGGCCAGCGCCACTGACCAGGGCATCCAGGCGCTGCCACAGGTCGACGTTCTTCACCGGCTGCTTGTTGGCGGTGCGCCAGCCCTTGGCCTTCCAGCCGGTGATCCATTCGGTGATGCCCTGGCGCACGTACTGGCTGTCCAGGTACAGGTCGATTTCGCACGGGCGCTTCAGCGCGGTCAGCCCTTCGATCACCGCCGTCAATTCCATGCGGTTGTTGGTGGTGTGGGCTTCGCCGCCAAACAGTTCTTTTTCATGGCCGGGCGAGCGCAACAGCACCCCCCAACCGCCGGGGCCCGGGTTGCCCTTGCAGGCACCGTCGGTGAACATGTCAATTCGATTCAAGGTCATTTTTGTTTGTAACCGGCGCGGGCGCGGCGCGCCCAGCTATTGAAACAGGAGCACCCGACACGGCAGGCGCTTTCTTCCAGCTGGCCCCCAGCAGCTTGGCGCCTTGCGTGCGTTTGACGGCCACCACCACATAGGCGGCGCCCAGCACGGGCCACCAGCGCGCGCCCACGCGGTCCATCCATTCAAAGCGCGCCAGCGCACCGGCGCTGCGCACCGCAGGCCTGTAGCAGCCGAAGGCGACGGATTCCAGCTCGAATTCCAGCAGGCGCAGCCAGTCGCGCAAGCGCCAATGGCCGATGAATTCGCCCTCTTCCGGCAGGAACAGCTTGCCGCTGCCCAGGCTGCGGTACACGTGTTCGCGGTACTGGCGCCAACCCCACAGGCTGGCGGGGTTCAGCCCCGAGATCGCGACCCGGCCTTCGTGCACCAGCACGCGCTGCACCTCGCGCAGGGTGGCGTGCGGGTCGGCGCTGAATTCCAGCGTGTGCGGCAGCGCGACCAGGTCCACGCTGGCTTCGGCAAAGGGCAGCGCCGTGCCGTCGATGGCCAGCGAGGGGTGCCAGGCCACGGGCTTGGCGCCATCGGCGGGCGCTGCGCGCGACGACACGGTGCGCGGCGCGGCTTGCGCGTCGGCCGGTGGCGGGGCGCCCTGCGCAGACGCGGCCCCATGGCCAACATCGGCATACCAGTGGTGGGGCATGCGGTTGGCGGCCAGCGCATTCAGCGCGGGCATGCCCAGTTGCACGGCGTGGTAGCCGAACACGTCGGCCAGCGCCGCGTCGAACTGCGCCTGCTCCCAGGCCAGCGCGTACTGGCCCGGCGGGGTATGGAACCAGTCAAGCGGCCCTGTCATCGGCGTGCGTCGGTGAGGCCATATGTAAAGAACGGTAGATCGGTCAAGCGGGCATACAGGCGTTTTTATAATCGGCCGCTCATGGAATTGATTGCACTGCCCGCTTTTCAGGACAACTACTTCTGGATGCTGCACGACGGTCGGCAAGCCTTGGTCGTCGATCCGGGTGAAGCGGCGCCGGTGGATGCGGCATTGCGCCAGCACGGCCTGACGTTGGCGAGCATTCTAGTCACGCACCACCACGCCGATCACACCGGCGGCGTGGCGCAATTGCGCACGGCCACGGGCGCGCAGGTTTATGGCCCGGCGCGCGAGCGCATTCCCGAGCCCTACCGCGCGCTGAACGGCGGCGATCAGGTGCAAGCCCTGGGGCTGGACTTTCGCGTGCTGGATGTGCCCGGGCACACGGCGGGCCACATTGCCTACTTCACCGCCGACGTGAATGGCGCGCCACTGCTGTTCTGCGGTGACACGCTGTTTTCGGGCGGTTGCGGGCGGTTGTTTGAAGGCACGCCTGCGCAAATGCTGGCCTCGCTGGACGCATTGGCGGCGCTGCCATCCGCCACACGGGTTTGCGCGGCGCATGAATACACGCTGTCCAACCTGCGGTTTGCCCGCGCGGTCGAGCCGGGCAATAGCGCGCTGGCCGACTATCAGCACGATTGCCAGCAGTTGCGCGCGCAGGGTCTGCCCACGCTGCCTTCGACCATCGCGCGCGAGCGTGCCATCAATCCTTTTCTCCGCAGCCGCGAGCACGACATCGTGCAATCCGTGCGCGCGCATGCGGCTTGCGCAACCGACGAAGTGGCGGTGTTTGCCGCGCTTCGCGAATGGAAAAACAACTTCCAATGAAATGGTCCTACTTGCTGGCGTTGACCGCCAGCGTCTGGCTGGCCGGCTGCGCCGCGCCCGGCACCACCTCTGGCGACACATCGGCCGCCACCTCCACCTCGACAGGCGCTGCGCGCCAGCCCGCCACGGGCGAGATGTCGCCCGTATCGGTCACCGAACTGCGTTCGGCCAACGTGGCGCCGCTGGACGCGCCGGCCGATCTGTGGGACCGCATCCGCCGCGGCTATGCCATGCCCGACCTGGACACCGACCTGGTGCGCCAACAAGAGGACTGGTACAGCAGCCGCCCGGACTACATCCAGCGCATGACCGAGCGATCGCGCCTGTACATCTTCCACATCGTCGAAGAGCTGGAACTGCGCGGCATGCCGACCGAGCTGGCGCTGCTGCCGTACATCGAATCCGCGTTCAATCCGCAGGCGGTTTCCAGCGCCAAGGCGGCGGGCATGTGGCAGTTCATGCCGGCCACGGGCAGCTCGTTCGATCTGCGCCAGAATATGCTGCGCGACGACCGCCGCGACGTGATCGCCTCCACCCGCGCCGCGCTGGACTACCTGCAAAAGCTGCACGACCGCTTTGGCGACTGGCACCTGGCACTGGCCGCCTACAACTGGGGCCAGGGCAACGTCAACCGCGCCATTGAACGCAACAAGGCCAACGGCCTGGGCACCAGCTACCTGGACCTGAACATGCCGGCCGAAACGCGCCAGTACGTGCCCAAGCTGCAGGCGGTGAAGAACATCATCGCGCGCCCCGACAGCTATGGCTCGGTGCTGCCGCTGATTGAAAACCACCCATTCTTCGATACGGTGGACATCACCAAGGACATCGACGTTGAAGTGGCCGCCCGCCTGGCCGAAGTGCGCCTGGAAGACTTTCGCGCACTGAACCCGTCGCAGCGCAAGCCGGTGATCTTTGCCGCCGGCACGCCGCAGGTGCTGCTGCCCTGGAACAACGCGGTGATCTTCAACCGCAACCTGGCGCAGGTGGATCCCCAGTCGCTGGCTTCATGGACGGCCTGGGTTGCCCCATCGAACCTGCCCTCGCGCGAGGTGGCCAGCCGCTTCGGCATGGACGAAGAGAGCTTCCGCGAGATGAACAGCATCCCGCGCGGCATGCTGATCCGAAGCGGCTCCACCGTATTGGTCAAGCGCAGCAACGGCGCCGCCACCGCGGTGGCCAGCCATGTGGTCAACAACGCGCAGCTGTCGTACACGCCCGAAGTGGTGCTGCGCCGCACCAGCGTGCGCGCCCGTGCTGGCGACACCATCGCCAGCGTGGCCAGCCGCTACGACCTGCCGGCCGCCACCGTGGCGGGCTGGAACAAGCGCGGCACACAGGCCAGCCTGAAACGCGGCCAGGCCGTGGTGCTGTATCTGCCGGTGCGCGCCGCTGCTGCGGCCGCTGGCGACGGCGCCGTATCGGCCCGCAATCGGTCGCGCGCAGACCAGGCTGCGCGTGGCAAAGCCCCTGCCAGCGCACGCAACGCCCGCGCATCGAAGGCCCCCGCGTCCGCCCGGGCCGGCAAGGCCGCTGCGGCCAAACCCAGCGGCAGATCGACCAGCGCCAAGTCCACCGCCAAACAGGCGCCCAAGCAGGCATCCAAATCGGCCGCCAAACCGGCCGCTAAATCGGCGGCGTCGGGCAAGGCACCGGCCAAAGCATCGACCAAGGCCAAGGCCACGCGCTGAACCAGGGCAGCGCCGCACCGGCATGGCCTGTGCAGCGCGCCACACCGGCAGTGGCTGCGGCTGGGGGTGCGGTTCAGGCGTGAAAGCGTTGCTTGGCCCTGCGCGCAAATTCGTTGGTGTAGACGGCCTCTGAGCCGACACGCACCGGTGACTGCGGCACGGCGCCGTACCGTTCGACCAGGCGCAGCGCGGTCATCACGCCCTGTTCGCTCAGCACCCCATCCGGCGACAGCGCTTCGCGCGATTTTTCAAACGCACTCAAGAAAACAGCGCGGTCGCCCTGCCCCACCATCTCGGGCAGCGCGCGCACGATATCGCTTGGCCCCGCGGTCTGCAGCCATTTCAGGGCCCTGACCACCGCGTTGGCCACCGCCTGCACGGTTCGTGGGTTGCGCTGCACGAAATCCAGCGGCGCATACAGGCTGCCACCCGGCATCGGCCCGCCAAACAGATCCTGTGTGCTGCGCAGCAAGCGCGTGTCGGTCACCACACGGATGTCGCCACGCGCCTCCAGCAGGCTGATCAATGGATCAAAGTGGGCAATGGCCGCGATCTCGCCTTCACGCAGCGCCGCCACCGCCGCCACGGTGCTGCCAAGTGGCACAAACTCGGCGTCGTCAGGCTGCAGGCCGCTGCGCTGCAGCACCAGCTTGGCGAACCACAGGGTCGACGGCTCTTGCGCAGCAACGCCGATCCTGGCGCCGCGAAGCTGGCTGACCTGCCGAAAACCAGGAAACGCGCGCCCATTCACGCCAAAGACCAGCTGCGGCGCGCGTGCCAGCAACGCGAAGGCCACGCAATCAAAACCGCGCTGCAGCAACACCACCGTGCTTTCGATGCCCCCGACGGCCATATCCGACGTGGCCCTGGACAGTGATTGCTGAACGGACGCCGCCCCGCCGTACGCATGAAAGTCGACTTCCACGCCTTCGGCCACAAAGTAGCCCAGCTGCGCGGCCACCAACATGGGAAGCTGGTAAAGCGCCTCACTGTCACTCAGCGCAACACTCACCCGCGCACGCCCGGCCCTCGGCGTGGCCGCCGCCGATTGGGCCCACGCCATGCTGCCCGACCAGACCAAGGCAGGCAGCCCGACCAACAAGGCACGACGTGAAGAACGGAGGAAATACATCGAAATTGAACCACCCGCAGCCAGCCACACATGCTCCCTATCGGCTTGGAGCCATCGCACGCAAGACGTTATCGGATAGCCCTGCAAATGGCATCCGTAAGTCCCCCAATCGGGTTTGTCTGTAGATCGGGCGATCGCTTTTTTCTGCCCCGCTGGCAGATGCACACGGCGCGGACGACGAAAAGCGCATCTGTCCCAGCCAGGACACAGTCGCCATGCCTGAAACGCGACGCTGATCGCGGCATTTTTGCAACACATAGTGTGCTTAGCGCACGCCCTGTGGGCGTAGGCAGCTATAACTTTAATAGTACGGGTTAACCCAGGCCGGACGCCCGGGCGCCCATGATCTGGCCCGCCTGTGCATCGCATGTGCGCCGACTGCGCACCGCCGGATCAGCGCCGATCAACCAGCGCGTGCGCAATCGTGCCCAGGTCGACGTACTCCAGCTCGCTGCCCGCAGGCACGCCGCGCGCCAGCCGCGTGACCACCAAGCCCCGGCTCTTGAGGGCCTGGCCGATCACATGCGCGGTGGCTTCGCCCTCGGCGGTGAAGTTGGTGGCCAGAATCACTTCCTGCACCACGCCGTCGGTGGCGCGATCGATCAGCTTGTGCACGCCAATGTCGCGCGGCCCCACGCCGTCCAGTGGGCTCAGCTTGCCCATCAGCACGAAATAGCGCCCCTTGAATGCGCCGGTGCGCTCCAGCGCGGCCTGGTCGGCCGGGGTTTCCACCACGGCCAGCTTGCTCACATCGCGGCGCGGGTCCTGGCAGGTCGAGCAGATCTCGCCTTCGGTAAACGTGTGGCACAACGCGCAATGCCGCACATTGCCCACCGCATCCTGCAGCGATTTCGCCAGCAACTGAGCGCCTTCGCGGTCGTGCTGCAGCATGTGGAAGGCCATGCGCTGGGCCGAGCGCACGCCCACCCCCGGCAGGCGTCGCAAGGCCTGCACCAGGGCATCCAGGCTGTGGGCGTCAGACATTCGTGGTCACTACCGGCGTAGATCCCCATCGGCCCGGTGCGGCCGGCGCGGGTGAAACCCAGTTTCTTTTGTAGAAGGGCGCGGCGGTGCCTTTGGCGGTCAGCATCCGCGAACGGCGCATCCGCAAGCGACCAACGCGCCTGCCCTGCCACTGCGGCAGCACCCGCATGTGCGGGAAATACACCACCAATTGACCGCCAAAAATCGCGCGGCCCAAGCCCACGCGTTCGTGACCCGCCCGCGCCGCGGCCAAACTGTGCGATTGGCGCAGTGCAGGCAGCCGTTGATCCGGCTTGTCGGCAGACGAACAGCCATTGGCGCGGTTCAGCACCAGGGCTTCAGCGTCCACCATCTGGCCGCCCAGCGCGACGACAGGGTTCATGCCATCAAAACGGAAACTTCATCCCTGCAGGCAGCCCTGGCATGCCAGCCGGCATCAGCTTGCCCATCTTCTCGGCCGACATTTCTTCCGCCTTGCGCACGGCGGCGTTGAAGGCGGCGGCGACCAGGTCTTCCAGCATGTCTTTGTCGTCAGACAGCAGGCTGGGGTCGATGGTGACGCGCTTGACGTCGTGCTTGCCGGTCATCAGCACCTTGACCATGCCAGCGCCAGATTCGCCCTCGACTTCCATCAGCGCCAGTTCGTCCTGCGCCTTTTTCATGTTGTCCTGCATGGCCTGCGCCTGCTTCATCAGGCCAGCCAGTTGTCCTTTGTTGAACATCGTTCGATCCTTTTCACATTCGATTCAAAAGCATCACAAGGGTTTGATGCTGCCAGGGACGATTCTCGCCCCAAAGTCGCGCATCATTTCCTGCACAAATGGGTCGGCCATCACCAGGGCTTCAGCGGCCTTCATGCGCTGCGCGGCGGCAATGGCGTTGCGGCGCGACGGGCTGTCGTTGACATGGCCGATCTGCACCACCAGCTGCACCGCGTGCCCGGCCTCGCGCAGCGCGTTCTGCAGCCGGTCGCGTGCGCCGGATTGGCCCAGCGTTTCGCTTTCCACGCGCAGCGTCCATCGATCGGCCTGGCGATCGGTCAGCTGCGACTGCAGCGCAAGTTCACGCACCAGCGCAGCCACCGCCTCGCGCGCCACCAGGCCTTGGACCAAGGTGTGCCAGAAGTCGCCCAGCGCATCGCCCGCCACGGGCGCAGGATCGGGCGCGGGCAAGGGGCGATCGGGCGCACGATCCACACTGCCTTCGCGCACTTTGATTGCTACCGATTCAGTAGCTGCCTGCGCCGGTGTGGCGGGCGCTAGAGCCTGATTTTCTTCAAATTCTTCTTCCACCTGCGGGCGCGGCCCGCGCACCGGCAGCGCCTGCAATGGCGGGCGGGGCTGCACCGCAGCGCTGGTGACCGATGCCACCGGCTGTGGCGCGCCGGACGCTGCATCGTCCCAATCGTCGGGCCACGGCGCATCGACGTAGTCGGCATCGCTGGCGCCCATGGGCGCAAAGGCGTGCTCGTCCATCTCGTTGGCCGCGGGCAGGGGTACGGGTGCGGCCTTGGGCACGGGCGCCTGAGTGGCAGGGGCCAGGTCGGCGCTGCGCCCCGCGTCACCAGCTGTGGGCTTGGTTGCCTCAGTGCGATCTGCTTGGGCCACCGAAACGCGGTTGGCATTGGCATCCGCCGCAGGCGCGGGCGGCGCATGGCTTGCAGCAGCGGCCTGCGCGCTGTTGCCCGTGGCAGCGTTCGATGCGGCTTGCCCACCAGGGGCCACGCCAGCGCTGGGCGAAACCGCCTGCGCTTCAGCCGATTTCAGAGTTTTTTTTTCCGCCGCGGCCGATCCCGAGCCGGGCGCTGACCCTGTCTTGAACGGCAGCAACCGCAGCAGCACCATGGTCAGGCCCGCGTATTCGTCGGGCGCCAGGCCCAGCTCGGCGCGCCCGTGAATGCACAGGCTGTAAAGCAGCTGCGTTTCATCTGCCGCCATCAGCCCGGCCAGGCGGGCGGCTTCCTGTGCGTCGGGGTCGGCGGCATCGACGCCCATGTCGGGCACGGCCTGTTGCACGGCCATGCGCTGCAGCACGCTGGCCATGTCTTCCAGCGTGGTGGCCGCCGACAGGCCGGTCGCGCGCAGTTGTTCGGCCAGCTCAACCACCGTCTTGCCGTCCGCCTGTGCCAAGGCTTCGATCAGCCGGAACACCACGGTGCGGTCCACCGCGCCCAGCATTTCGCGCACGCCCGCTTCCTGGATCTGGCCCGAGCCAAAGGCGATGGCCTGATCGGTCAGGCTGAGCGCATCGCGCATCGAGCCGCGCGCCCCGCGCGCCAGCAGGCGCAGCGCCTGTGGCTCGGCGGGCACCTCCTCGGCGGCCAGCACGGTGGTGAGGTGGCTCAGCACCGTTTCAGGTGCCATCGGGCGCAGGTTGAACTGCAGGCAGCGGCTGAGCACGGTGACCGGCACTTTCTGCGGGTCGGTGGTGGCCAGCACGAACTTGAGGTATTCGGGCGGCTCTTCCAGCGTCTTCAGCATCGCGTTGAACGCGTGGCCGGTGAGCATGTGCACCTCATCGATCATGAAGACCTTGAAGCGCCCTTGCACCGGCTTGTAAACCGCCTGCTCAAGCAGTTGCTGCACCTCGTCCACGCCACGGTTGCTGGCCGCATCCAGCTCGGTGTAGTCGACAAAGCGGCCGGCATCGATTTCGGTGCAGGCGGCGCACACGCCGCAGGGCTCGGCGGTGATGCCGCCGGTGCCATCGGGCCCGGTGCAGTTGAGCGATTTGGCCAGGATGCGCGACACGGTGGTCTTGCCCACGCCGCGCGTGCCGGTGAACAGGTAGGCGTGGTGCAGGCGCTGCTGCGTCAAGGCGTTGGTCAGGGCCTGCACGACGTGCTCTTGGCCCACCATTTCCGTGAACTTGCGCGGACGGTATTTACGGGCCAGAACCAGATAAGACATAAGGGGATTTTACGGTGCGCAACAGACACGCCAGGGCTTAGAGGTTGTTCTCGGAAACTGACGCGTGAACGCCACGATGCGCCCCTTTTCGCACCAAAGCCGCGTATGCTGCAAAGCAACAAAATTAAGTGCTTTGTTATAACTTTATTCGCGCCTCAGATGGTTTTTGGCCCACATCTGACCGCAGCAACAAACCAACCCACTACATGCTCGAAGTCTTTCAAGCACCTGCGCCCATCAACACAAAGGGCGGCCTGGATGCCGACCCCAAAGCCATCGCGCTGATGAGCACATTGGAAGGATGCTGCCACCCACGCGCCATGCGCTTACGGCAGCGCTTGGTGAGTTGTCAGTCCGGTGAGCAATTCACCCTGCTGCAAGCCGAAGTCACCCACCTGCTGAGCCTGAGTTTTGGGCCGGCCGAAGCAACCCGCCGCCTGCAAGCACTACAATAGACCCCGACGGGCCTTCCCGCATGGTGAAGGAGCCAACCGGGTCAGGTGGGGAACCAAGCAGCCCTAACTTTGAAGTCAGTGCCGGGGTCAAGGCTCGTCACCTTTTTCTGGCAGGCGCTATTTTTTACATAGCTGCCTGCGCAATCTCAGGGCCGATCAGCGCCTGAAACGATTCCGGATCAGCCTATCGGGGCGCCGCTACCGGTCGTCCACGGCTTCAGGTTGGCGGCGATCCAGTTCAGACGCCGGCATGGCCAGCAGTGCTGTCAGCGCGCTGGACAACATCATCATGCCCCAGAAGATAAAGAACGTCGCGGTATAGACCGCATAGCGCGACCAACCCAGCGGCTCACCAAAGAGCGACAGCATTTCGGGGTCTAGAACCGCGAACACCATCACTTCCAATGCCGCCGCAACCAGAAATGCGGGCCAGGCGATCCACATCCATCGTTCACGCAGCATGTCTTGCTACCTCCCTGAGCTTGCGTGCCGCGCGCCGTGCCTCAAGGTTGGGCGGACGACGCGGGCGATTCAGGCGCACGCCCCATACCACCTGTGGCTGCATGGTTGCGTGCCTGCATGGCCGGTGCCATGGCGGCAGAACCCATCTCGTCTGCCGGTTGCAATGTAGCGGTGGCGGCACTGGGCACCCGCCCCACATCGGCGTCGGTGTAAACCGGATCCGGCGTGCGAATCGCCATCCAGAGCGTCACAAACGACGCAACCACCACGATCAACGGGCCGCCGACCACCATCCACATGTGGGCGTACTTCCACCAAGGGCCCGATGGCGCTTCGAATGGCACATGGGCGCCGTTCTTGTCTTGCGGGAAGGGAATAGGGGTTGCACTCATTTGATTATCTCGGGACGATGAATACGGATTTTTCCCTGAGTTCGCCATCGGCGCTGCGCACGCCGAAGTGGATCTCATGGGAGCCTGATTTGGCCGCATCGTAGGGAATCTGCAGACGCACTGGCACCCAAAGGGATTCGGCACCTTCGATGGTAACGCTCTTGTCGGTCACCAGCTCGATACCCGGCAGGCCTTCGACCGAAAGCGCATAGTTTTGCGGCCGCTCGGTCGCGTTCATGATCTGGACGCGGTAGACGTTTTCGATCTTGCCGCCTTGGACGATGCGCGCCAGCGTCGCGCGATCGCGCACGATATCGACCTTGAAAGGCGTTCGCAGCGTCAGGCTGGCCAACAGCCCGATGATGAGGATAGCGAGGATGGCCGAGTAAACCAGCACGCGAGGTCGGAGCACGCGGCGCAGGATTTCGCTGCGCCCCCAGCCCTCTTCCATGGCGCGCTCGGTCGAGTAGCGAATCAGCCCGCGTGGATAACCTACTTTGTCCATCACTTCGTCGCACACATCGATGCAGGCGGCGCAACTGATGCAGGCGTACTGCAGGCCATCGCGAATGTCGATGCCTGTGGGGCAAACCTGCACACACAAGGTGCAATTGACGCAATCGCCCAAGCCCAGCGCGCGCGGGTCGGCCTTTTTGGAGCGCGCCCCACGCGGGTCACCGCGTTGGGCATCGTAGGTGACGATCAGGGTGTCCTTGTCGAACATCGCGCTTTGGAACCGTGCGTAGGGGCACATGTACTTGCACACCTGCTCGCGCATGTAGCCGGCGTTGCCGTAGGTCGCAAAGCCATAGAAGCAGATCCAGAAGGTCTCCCACGGCCCCAGGTTGAAGTTCACCACGTGCACCGCAAGTTCACGAATCGGGGTGAAGTAGCCCACCAGGGTGAAGCCCGTCCACAGGCCCACGGCAATCCAGGCCGCCTGTTTCCCAAACTTGCGCCACAGCTTGTTGAAGGACATCGGTGCGCCATCCAGGCGCATGCGTGCCGAACGGTCACCCTCAAACTTGCGTTCGATCCAGAGGTATATCTCGGTGTATACGGTTTGCGGGCAGGCGTAGCCGCACCATTGGCGCCCGGCCACCGCGGTGAACAGGAACAGCAGCATCGCTGAGATGATCAGGATGGCCGCGAGGTAGATCACATCCTGCGGATACAGCACCAGCCCGAAGATGTAGAAGCGACGCGTATCCAGGTCGAACAGCACGGCCTGCCGCCCGCCCCACTGCACCCAAGGCATGCAGTAATAAAACAGCTGTGTGGCAAAGACAAAAAACCAGCGCCACTTGGTGAACAGGCCGGTAACGCTGCGCGAATAAATCTTCGTGTGCGCCTCATACAGCGACACCATGGCTTCGTCGCCGTCAGCGGCGACCGGCTTGTTGGTCGAAGACATCTCTTTCACCCGATTCCGTTACCGACATGTGCCGGCTGAGTTGCGTGGCGGGGCGCACGGCGCCTTCCACACGATCTGCTAACGATTCCCAATGCCGGAACCCAAACAGAAAACCCCGCCCCCAATGGAGGCAGGGTCACACTGAGTTCAGGAACCCCCCACCGCGCTGGTAGCAGGTTCCTGCAACATCACACCAAGCTCACCTCTACGCGACGCGCCTGGCCACCCGAACCTGCCTCGATGTTCTCGGGCTCTTTCAGTTCGATCTGTTCTGCCGCCGCACCCAGCGCCTTGAGCTGATCGCGCACGGCAAACGCACGCTGCTTAGCCAATTCGGCGTTCTGATCCGCATTGCCCGTGCTGTCGACGTAGCCGCTGATGACCGCCTTCTTGCCGCTCTTGATGCCGGCCACCACATCGGCCAGCGCCGTGTCTGCGCCACTGGCGATGTCTGCCTTGCCGGTGGCGAAGAAGAACCTCACCACGCCGTTGTCCACCATCACCGAGGCCACGTCGCCGCTCGATACCGCCGATGCACCTGCATTGGCAGCCACCGGAGCCGCTGCCTTGGCATCAGCCACGCCGCCACCTTTGCCCCACACATAAGCGGCCAGAACATTGATCTGGGCGGGGGTGAACTTACCGTCCCACGCAGGCATGACGCCTGTCCGGCCATTCGTGATCATGTCGGTGACATGCGACTCCACAGCGGGGCCATACACAAAGATGCCACGCGTCAGATCAGGAGAGCCAAGCGCCTGGTTGCCTTTTCCGTCGGGACCGTGGCAAGCAGCGCACACCGTGAACTTGGACTTGCCGAGATTGGCACGCACAGAATCGTGCGGACCATTCGACAGGCTCATCACGTAGTTGGCCAGATTGCGCACATCCTCGCCGGTGCCGACCGCAGCGGCCATGGGGGTCATGATGCCGGTACGGCCATTGACGATGGTCTCGTGGATCTGCTCAGCTGTGCCGCCCCAGGTCCAGTTGGCGTCGGTCAGGTTAGGAAAACCTTTGCTGCCGCGCGCATCAGATCCATGGCACTGAGCACAGTTGTTCATGAAGAGCCGGTCGCCAATGGCCATGGCGGTGGGGTCTTGCGCCAGCGCCTGCACCGATTTGCCCTCAAAGCCGGCATAGATCGGCGCCACCTGCTCGTTACCGCGTTGTACCTCACGGTCGAATTGCCCGGTTTGAGTCCACTTCAGGGAACCCTGATAGTTTCCCAAACCCGGGTACAGGTACAGGTAGATGAGCGCAAAAACGCACGTGATGATGAAAAGGCCCACCCACCAACGTGGCAAGGGGTTGTTCATCTCGCGCAGATCGCCGTCCCACACGTGACCGGTGGTGTTGTCGCTGCTGGTCATCGCCTTGGTCTTGCCGCTGATCCACAGCAGCGCGAGGCAGGCGATGATGCCGCCAATGGTGATGGCCGAGATGTAAATCGACCAGAAATTGCTCGTGAAGTCGCTCATTATTCTTTCCTTGCCACCGCTCGCATGAGCTCAATCGTCTTCAAACGGAAGCCGGGCGGCTTCCTCGAAGCGCGTTTTGTTTCGACTTGACCAGGCCCAGACCACGATCCCTATGAACACGGTGAGCGCGACCACCGTAACGACGCTGCGCATCAGGTTGATGTCCATGACACTTCCTCCTTTGCAGCGGGTTACTTGCGATGAATACCCAGGACCTGGAGGTACGCGATGACCGCGTCCAGTTCAGTCTTGCCCTGGATTTCTTCGGGCGCCTTGGCGATCTCTTCGTCGGTATAGGGCGCACCCAGGGTGCGCAGGCCACGCAGGTGGGCCTGAATCGACCGGCCATTGGCTGCCGTCGCTTCCAGCCACGGATAGGCCGGCATATTCGATTCGGGAACCACGTCACGAGGATTGTTCAGATGGGCCCGGTGCCAGTCGTCGCTGTAGCGACCACCCACCCGCGCCAGATCTGGACCCGTGCGCTTGCTGCCCCATTGGAAGGGGTGGTCATACACGAACTCGCCGGCTACCGAATAGGGGCCATAGCGCAGCGCTTCAGCACGGAATGGCCGAATCATCTGCGAGTGGCAGTTGTAGCAACCTTCGCGGACGTAGACGTCGCGCCCGATCACCTGAAGTGCGGTATAGGGCTTCAGGCCCTCAATCGGCTGTGTCGTCGATTTCTGGAAGAACAGCGGAACGATTTCGACCAGACCACCGATGGAGACAACGATCAGGATCAGTACGATCATCAGAAAGTTGTTGGTCTCTACCTTGGCGTGACCGGAGACTTTTTCTTGTGCCATTTTTTGTAGCTCCTCAGGCGTGTGCGGCCATCGCTGGAATCTGCACGGGCACTACGCGCCCGGCAGTCACAGTCTTGATGGTGTTCCACAACATGATGATCATCCCGCCCAGGTACAACAGCCCACCCAGCAGACGCAGCACGTAGAACGGATAGGTAGCCTTCACCGATTCAACGAAGGTGTACGTCAAGGTGCCGTCGGCGTTGACCGCACGCCACATCAGGCCTTGCATCACACCGGCAATCCACATCGCAGCGATATAGATCACGATGCCGATGGTCGCCACCCAGAAGTGCACTTCAATTGCCTTGACGCTGTACATCTGCTTGCGGCCAAACAGGCGCGGAATCAGGTAGTACATCGAACCCATGGTGATCAGGCCCACCCAGCCCAGTGCGCCAGAGTGCACGTGGCCAACGGTCCAATCGGTGTAGTGGGACAGCGCATTGACGGTCTTGATGGACATCATCGGACCTTCGAACGTACTCATGCCGTAGAAGGACAGCGACACGATCAAGAAGCGCAGGATCGGGTCGTCACGCAGTTTGTGCCATGCGCCCGACAGCGTCATGATGCCGTTGATCATGCCGCCCCAGCTGGGCGCAAGCAGAATCAGCGAGAACACCATGCCAACCGATTGAGCCCAGTCAGGCAAAGCGGTGTAGTGCAGGTGGTGAGGGCCGGCCCACATATAAGTGAAGATCAGCGCCCAGAAGTGGACGATGGACAGGCGATAGCTGTACACCGGCCGTTCAGCCTGCTTGGGAATGAAGTAATACATCATCCCCAGGAAGCCGGCGGTCAGGAAGAAGCCGACCGCATTGTGGCCGTACCACCACTGAACCATTGCATCCTGAACGCCCGCGTAGGCCGAATAGGACTTCATCATGCCCACTGGCAATTCCGCGCTGTTGACCACGTGCAACAAGGCGACGGCCAGGATGAACCCGCCGTAGAACCAGTTGGCCACGTAGATATGGCGAACACGGCGTGTGCCTATGGTGCCAAAGAACACGATGGCGTAGGACACCCAGACCAGCGTGATCAAGATGTCGATGGGCCACTCCAGCTCTGCATATTCCTTGCCGCTGGTGTAGCCCAGCGGAAGAGATACGACAGCGCCCAGAATGACGATTTGCCAACCCCAGAAGGTGAAGGCGGCCAGTTTGTCCGACAACAGCCGAACCTGGCTGGTGCGTTGTACTACGTAGTACGAAGTACCCATCAGCGCGCATCCGCCAAAGGCGAAGATCACTGCGTTGGTATGTAACGGTCGCAAGCGCCCATAGCTCAACCAAGGGATCCCCAGGTTGAGTTCAGGCCAGGCTAGCTGGGCGGCGATGATTACGCCGACCAGCATGCCCACTACGCCCCAGACCACTGTCATGATGGCAAATTGTCTGACCACTTTGTCGTTGTAGACCGTGGCCCGAGTGTTGGCGAAGGTCATTTCCACCTCTTCCTCTATAAAGCTGCTGAAATATCCGCGAAGCTCCAATGGGCTTCGTTGACGCCGATCAATCCTGATCCAGAATTCTTTGACCTTCTCGCTCGACATCGTCAAATTGCCCCCGGTAAATCGCCCAACCGAGCGCACCGAGGATAAAAAAGACAAGCACGACCGAAAGCGGGATCAAAAGATAAAGAATGTCCATGTCACGCGACTCCTGGCGATCCTGCAGGGTTGCGGGCCAATCGCATGGCGTTGGCCACCACCAGCAACGAACTTGCGGCCATGCCCAGCCCTGCCGCCCAGGGCGGCATCCAGCCGATCATGGCCAGGGGCACGCCCACCACGTTGTATGCGCCAGCCCAGGCAAGGTTCTGCCGGACGATGCGCATGGTTTCGCGCGATCGGGCTCGCGTGTCGGCGATGGCCATCAGGCGCTCGCCCAGCACGACAAAATCCGACTGCGCCCGTGCCAAAGGCACAGCACGACCAAAAGCGAACGACACATGCGCGCCGGCCAGCACCGGTCCATCGTTCAGCCCGTCGCCCACCATGGCCACGGTGCGCCCGGCTTGCTGCTCGCGCTGCATGGCTTCCAGCTTGTCGCTGGGCGAACAGCCACCGCGCACCTGTTCGATACCGGCCATGCGGCCCAGGGCTTGCGCCGCAGCCGGCGCGTCGCCAGAAAGCAGCTGCACCTGAACGCCGTCGGCCATCAGTGCCTGCACCGCGGCGCGCGCGTCGTCGCGCAGGTCTTCCAGAAAAACAAACGTCGCCAGCCAACCTTGCTCGTCGGCCAGGTGGCTGACAGGGCCACGCGCCGCCGTCGGCAGGCAATCCGCAGGCTCAACCCCGCAGAACGACGCGGACCCAAGGCGCAGCCGTTGCGGAACGCCGCGTAGCACGCGTTCGGCCTGCACACCCTGCCCTGCCACTTCGGACAACGTCAGCGGTTCTGATGTCGGTGCGCTGAGCCCCGCCGCAGACGCGGCGTTGACCAACGCGCGGGATACCGGGTGCAAGCTGCCGCGCGCCAGCTGCGCGGCCAGGGCCAGCACCTCGTCATGCGTGGCACCAGCGCGCAACTGAACCTGGTCCAGCACGAACGCATCGCGTGTCAGCGTGCCGGTTTTGTCGAACACCAGCGTATCGACTTCAGTTAGTGTTTCCATTGCCTGCAGCCTGCGCACCAGCACGCCACCGCGTGCCAACGCGCCTGCGCTGGCCAACATGGCGGCCGGTGTGGCCAGGGACAGCGCGCACGGACAAGTCACCACCAAAATGGCAACCGCAATCATCAAGGCGTGGCCCGGATCGCTGGGCCACCACCAGGCACACGCGGCCACCGCGGCCAGCAGCACAAACACCAGAAACGGCTTGGCCAGGCGGTCCGCCAGCTGCGCCACCTGGGGCTTGCTGACCGACGCCTGCTCCATCAACACCACGATCTGTGCGTAACGCGTGTCGCCCCCCACGCGCTCCACCTGCATCTCGACCGGCGCGGCCAGGTTGTGGCTGCCCGCGATCACCGCATCGCCCTCGCCGCGCGCCACGGGGGTGGATTCACCCGTCAGCAGCGCCTCATCCACCGCCGTCAGGCCACGCAAAACCACGCCATCAGCGGGAAAGGCCTCGCCGGGCAGTACACGCAGCACGTCGTTCACCCGCACGCGCCGCGCAACCACGCGCTCCCACTCGCCGGTGACCGTGCGCCGCTCCACGCTCTCAGGCAGGCGGTGCATCAGCGCTTCCAGCGCACCCGCCGTGCGGTCACGCAAACGCAACTCCAGCCAGCGGCCGGTCAGCAGGAAAAACACGAACATCGTGAGCGAGTCGAAATACACCTCACGGCCAAACACCCCGTTGGGCTCGAAGGTGCCGAGCGAGCTGACGACAAAAGCAATCAACATACCCAGCGACACCGGCAAATCCATGCTGATTGAGCGCTGGCGCATGTCCCGCCACGCGTTGGCGAAGAACGGGCGGCAAGAAAACAGGATGACGGGCACCGACAGAATCCATTGCGCCCAGCGCAGCAGGTTCACCAGATCGGGTTCGATCTCGCCTGCGGCGGTGAAGTACGTCGGCGTGGCGTACATCATCACCTGCATCATGCACATGCCCGCCACGCCCAGGCGCCACATCATCTTGCGGGTTTCGGCCTGTCTGCGGGCGCTCGCAAAGGCGTCGTGGGCAGGCAGGGGGCGATACCCGGTGCGCTGAACGGCGCGCATCCAGGCCGAAGGGCGCGTGCCCTGTTCGTCCCAAACCACCCGGCCGCGGCGACTGGCGGCACTGACTTCCGCCTCCAGCACGCCTGGCGTCTTGCGCAGGGCTTGTTCAATGGTGGTGGCACAGGCCGCGCAGTGCATGCCTTCAAACACCACGGTCGATTCCCAGCGCGATGGCGCTTCGGGATTTGCTGCGGTCGTTGCGGGCTCGACCGGCCGGCTGAATTCCAGCCAGGCGTCTCGATCGTCCAGCAGCGTCAGGTCACCCGTATCGGGCTGAACCACCGCAGGCTCGGGCACCGCAGGTGCCGGAACCCGCGTCAGCGGAGTGATGACACCAGTGCCCTGCATATGAACAAGGACTTTACACCCTTTAACCACGCCGCCCTTGACATGGGTCAAGCATCAGGCGCAGACATACGGAGTAACGTTGGTCGGGTACAAGT
>JAGOEM010000160.1 GCA_017997715.1 Ottowia sp. | reverse complement strand
GGCCTGCTGGATGTCGACCAGCTCGACATCGGGAAAGCGCGGCTGCAGCGACTGCTCGACATACACCTGCGCCTTCAGAAAGTCGCGGCCAAACTGCGGCACATTGCCCAGGCGCGCGGCGGCCAGCTTCATCTGCTCGTATTCCAGCAGGCGGCGCACCAGCTCGGCGCGCGGGTCTTCGGCTTCTTCGCCCTCGGCCGTTTTCTTGGGCGGCAGCAGCATGCGCGACTTGATTTCGATCAGCATGGCCGCCATCAGCAGGTATTCGGCTGCCAATTCCAGATTTCTGCTGCGAATTTCGTCCACATAGCTCAGGTACTGACGCGTCAGCCCGGCCATGGGAATGTCGAGAATGTTGAAGTTCTGCTTGCGGATCAGGTACAGCAGCAGATCCAGCGGGCCTTCAAACGCTTCAAGAAAGATCTCCAGCGCGTCGGGCGGTATGTACAGATCGGTGGGCAGCGCAAACAGCGGCTCGCCGTACAGGCGCGCCACGGCGACGTGGTCCACCACCTCGGGTTGCGCGGCCTGCGGGGCTTCGGCGGCCAGCAGGGAATCGGGTTCGGCAGCCGACACGTTTGCTATTGATTAAGTAGCTGCTTGCGCAGGTGGCCAGGGCGCCAGAGGCCGATTTGGCTTGTATTGCGAATGCTCAGAGGCTGGGCGCGGTCTGGTAGACGTAGGGCTTTTGCGGCACGTCGGCATCGGCAAACTCGGCCTGCAGGTCGCGGTCGATCTGCTTGTCCCACAGCAGCGCACGGCCCTGGCGCTGGCGCTGGTCCAGGTCGGGCTTGGCCTGCTTGAGCTGTTCGATGAACTGCGTCGTTTCCGACGTGTAGTGCGGGCGGCGGAAGAAGTTGGCGAGAGACATAAACTTGGGCTTCCAATGTCGGTCGGGTCTGACAGCGCCGCACAGGGCAGGCGCGTTACAAGACGGTTTGGGCCATTTTACCGGGACGTACCCCTCATGAAGCTGATCTTTCGTCGTATTCGCTCGCTCAGCCTGTGCGGCTTGCTGGGCGTGGTGCTGGGCCTGTCGGCCTGCGACCCCCAGGCCATCCAGGAGCTGAAGGAAGGCGTGTCCACCGAAGCCGACGTGGTGCAGCGCTTCGGCCAGCCCGAGCGCGTGTGGCCCGAGGCCGATGGCGCCAAGACGCTGGAATACAACCGCCAGCCGCAGGGCGTGGAAAACTTCATGTTCACCATCGGCGCCGATGGCCTCTTGAAGGCCAAGCGCCAGGTGCTGACGCCCGACAACTTCCGCCGCGTACAGGCCGGCCAGGGCGTGGAAGACGTGCGCCGTATGCTGGGCAAGCCGGCCAAGCAGGTGCCCTACAAGCTGCAGAACGAAATCGTCTGGACGTGGCGGTTTCTGGAGCCGCCCAGCGAGAAAAAGGCCTTCAACGTCATCTTCAGCCCCGACTACCGCGTGATCCGCACCGAAATCGGCCCCGACCCGGACGGGCCGGACATGCGCGGCGGGGGCTGATGGCCTTGGCCATCGGCGCTGGCATATTCAGCGCAGGCTTGGCGCAACCGCCCTGAATCCAAGGGATGCCCGGTGGATATGGGCCACAATCGGCGCCGACCCGCGTGGTGTTGAACCGCGGGCAGGGAAGGGAAACCGGTGACGATGGTTCTGAATATCGAGGGGCTGCGCTTTGCCTATGGCCGCCAGCCCTTGTACGAAGGTTTGGGCGTGGTGGTGCGCCAGCCGGGCATTTACGGCTTTTTTGGCCGCAATGGCAGCGGCAAATCCACCTTGTTGAAGCTGTTGGCCGGCCTGCTGACCCCAGCCGCCGGGCAGCTGGCGGTGCTGGGGCACGAGCCGCGCCGCCGGGCGCCGGGCTTTTTGGCGCAGGTGTACTTGCTGCCCGAAGAATTTCACCTGCCCAACCTCAGCCCGCTGCAATTGCGCGGCAACCAGGCGGCGTTCTATCCCGCTTTTGACGCCGCCTTGTACGACGAGTACCTGCAAGAGCTGCAGGTGCCCGCCGCCCAGCGCTTTGCCGAGATGAGCCTGGGGCAGAAGAAAAAGGCGGCCATCGCCTTTGCTCTGGCCACGCAAACCCCGCTGCTGCTGATGGACGAGCCCACCAACGGCCTGGACATCGAAAGCCGCATGCAGTTTCGCCGTCTGATGGCGCGGCCCGAGCAGGCCGCACGCACGGTGCTGATCAGCACGCACCAGGCGCACGATCTGGAAAGCATCCTGACCCACCTGTGGTTCATTGACCAAGGCCGTATCGTGCTGGACGCCAGCATGCAGCGCGTGGCCGAACGTGTGCGCATGGGCGTGGCCGCCAGCGCCGATGCGCTGCCCGACGCCAGCGAACTGCTGTACCAAACCCCGGTGGGCGCGCAGTGGGCCTGGGTGGCGCGTATCGACGACGCCGCCGCGCCAACCGGCGCGGCCGAACGCGCCGCCGTGCAGCTGGAGCTGCTGTACAAGGCCCTCAGCCTGGCCCCTGAAGCCGTGCTGGCCGCCCTGCAAGACCCGGCAGAGGTGGCGGCATGAGCGGCACCCGATCACCCCGAGGGCGCGCGCACCCGCAGCGCCCCGCGCAAAGGCAAGCCCAATGAGCGCACACCACGAATCGCCATTCTTCAGCCCGCGCCGTTTTGCCCGCCTGGCGCGCCTGCAATGGCAGGAGCAAGGCCGCGCCTGGGGCATGTTTGCCCTGGTGCTGGCGGTGTTGCTGGTCTTGGTGGCCGGGCTGATGCTGTCAGGCGACGGGCGCGGCGCGACCACAGGCGTGCAGGTGCCCGTTTACTTGACCGGGCTGTTGCTGTCCGGCTATTTGTTTGCGCACCAGGTGCTGGGTGTCTGGCGCTCGCGCGAAGCGTCGCTGCTGTACCTGATGCGGCCGGCGTCCACGTTCGAGAAATGGCTGCTGTCGGCGCTGACGCTGCTGGTGCTGTACCCCTTGCTGTACACGGCGGTGTTTGCCGCCGTGAATGCGGTGGCGGGTGAGCTGGGTTACCGCATGGCGCTGGCGGCCGCGCAAAAAATGTCCAACGCCGATATGGGCGCCGACTGGCGCACCAGCGTGGACGTGGCAGATTTCGTCACCTTCGTCCCTTTGCGCCCGCACCCTTCCGTGCTCAAGCTGCTGAGCCTGCCTGCGCAGGCGGCCTGGGCCATCGTCTACGTCACCATGATGGCGTACGCGGCGCTGGGCCTGGTGGTGTTTCGGCGCCATGCGGCCATGCGCACCCTGGTCACGGCGATCGGTCTGTGCATCCTGACCTTTTTGCTGATGGCGGGCTTCCATGATTCGGTCAATTGGCGCGCGGTGAGCGCGTGGTGGCTGTCACCCGACGAGCGCGAAGGCCTGGCGCCCGCGGCCTTCGTCTATTCGTGGGCGTTCTGGGCCGGCATTCCGCTGCTGCTGGGCGCGGCCAGTTACCGCGCGCTGCGCGAGAAGGACTTGTCATGAGCCGCCGACGCTGGGCTTTGCCGCTGTTCGTGGCGGCGCTGGTGGTGTTCTGGGGCGGCCTGGGCCTTTCCGGTGCGCTGTTTCCTGAACGCGAGGGTGACCGCATCTACGCCTGGTCCGCGCAGGACGCCGCCGAGGTGCGCCAGGTGGTGGTCGATGTGCCCGATGCCGATTGGATGCGCACCGAACTCACCTGGTCGACCGATGAGCCGCCGCAGCTGCAATCCAGCGAGCCGGCCTACGCCGCGCCCCGGCTGGTGCTGGTGCGCGAAGGCGAGGTGCTTTACATACGCGCCAATCCGCAGGCGCACGACGGTCAGGCGCACGATGTTCGGCGCAGCTATGCGCGCCGGCTGCAATTGCGCCTGCCCATGCAGGTAGTGAAAGTGACCGGGCGGATGCTGGAGCTGAACCCGGGCCCGGCGCCGCGGCGCCTGGAACTGCAGGGCGACCAGGTGGAGGTGATGAGCAGCCGGCTGAACAACGACATCGAACATCTGCTGGTGGTCGGCCTGGGCGTGCGTTGCGGGCGTGAATCTGGCCTGACCGTGCAGGCCAGCCGCGTGCAGGCGCTGGAAGTGGATGTGCTGCGCGGGGCGGTGTCGCTGGACGACTTTGGCCACCTGCCTGCCGTGCCCGTGCGCGGGCCGCAAGATGTGGTGCTGAAGGTCGATCAGATCGGCAAGCTGGGCCAGGTGCGGTGGAGCGAAATGCCCGCCGAGCGCGAGGCGGCCTTGCAGGCCATCGCCGATCCGTGGCGCGGCGATACGGACGACGAGTGCAACTGCGGCACACGCAGAATGTCTGCCAAATCAGGCACTTGCGCCCGCCAGTCAAGCGCTATCAGCTATCAAAATTGAAGTTAATCGCTGCCGTCGCTGGCCGGCGCCAGCGCCCGCGCCAGCGCGCTGGCGACGTCGGGCTGCACGTCGTCCGCCGATTGTTGGGTGAACAGCGCCAGCAGCCCGGTGCGCACCGCGATGTCGCGCGGCTGGTTCATCAGGCCCGACACGACCAGCCGCACGCCGTGCTTGTGGCAGGCGTGGGCCAGGTTTTCCAGCGCCTCGGCGCCGGTTGAATCGACGTAGATCACGTTCTTCAAGTCCAGCACCAGCGCGCGCGGCGGCAGGTGGTCTTCCAGCACTTCCACCAGCTTGGTGGCGCCGAAGAACAGCGCGCCGTACAAGCGCCAGGCCTGCACGCTGTCGTCATGCCCGGCCAGCGCGGGCTGCTGGGTGGCGGTCAGGCGCTCGCTGCGCGACAGGCTGGAAATGCGGTAGATGAAGGTCAGGCAGGCGGCCAGAATGCCGAACTCGACCGCCACGGTCAGGTCGAACACCACCGTCAGCAGAAACACCGCCACCAGCGTCACGCGGTAGGGCAGGCGGTAGCTGCGCAGGCGGGCGAATTCGCGCCATTCGCCCATGTTCCAGGCGACAAACATCAGAATGGCCGCCAGCGTGGCCAGCGGAATCGACCCGGCCAGCGGCGCCGCCACCAGAATCACCAGCAGCAGCACCGCCGAATGCACCATGCCCGCCACCGGGCTGGTGGCGCCGCTTTTCACGTTGGTCACGGTGCGCGCAATGGTGCCGGTGGCCGGCATGCCGCCAAAAAAGGGCGTGACGAAGTTGGCCACGCCTTGGGCCATCAGTTCTTGGTTGGGGTCGTGCCGGTCGCCGATCATGCCGTCGGCCACGCGCGCGCACAGCAGCGATTCAATGGCGCCCAGCAGCGCCAGTGTGATCACCGGCATCAGCAGAAAGCGCGCCGATTCCCAGCTGAAATCCGGCAAGGTGAAGGCCGGCAGCGCCGCCGGGATGCCGCCAAAGCGCGAGCCGATGGTCTCGACCGGCAAGTTCAGCAGCCCCACCGCCGCCGTGGCCAGCACCAGCGCGACGATGGAGCCCGGCACGCCAACCAGTCTGCCGGCCCACGGCAGGCGCGGTGTAAGCCGCGCCAACCCGCGCTGCCAGCCCACCACGATCAGCAGCGACACCGCCGCCAGCCCCAGCGCCCAGGGGTTGAGCGTGTGCAGATGGCCCCACAGCGCGCCCAGAATGCCGAAAAAATCGCCCGGCATCTTGGGAATGGTCAGGCCCAGAAAATCCTTGACCTGCGACAGCGCAATCAGCACCGCAATGCCGTTGGTAAAGCCGATGATCACCGAGATGGGAATGAAGCGCACCAGCGTGCCCAGCTTGAACAAGCCCATCAGAAACAGCAGCACGCCCGACAGCGCGGTGGCGATGATCAGGTTGGCCACGCCGTAGCGCAGCGCAATGTCGTAGACGATGACGATGAACGCGCCCGCCGGCCCGCCGATCTGCACCCGGCTGCCGCCCAGCGCCGAGATGATGAAGCCCGCAATGATGGCCGTGAACAGGCCCGCTTCGGGCTTCAGCCCCGACGCAATGGCAAACGCCATCGCCAGCGGCAGCGCCACCACGCCCACCGTCAGGCCCGCCGCCACGTCCTTGCTGAAGCGTGCGCGGTCGTAGTCCTTCAGCGAGTCGAGCAGGCGAGGGTGAAAGCGGGCGATGGGCAGGGAAGGGGGCAGGTGCATGTGACGGGCGACAGGACACAGGTTGTGCGTGGCCCGCCATTGGTTGAATCCAATGTTAATTCAATGTAAATAAAGGAAAGTGAAAAGGCGCTGGCACCGTCATATGCTGCATACCGTGCCAATCCGACGCGCGCGATGCCAGCGGTGCAAGACCGCATCAACCCTCGGCGCCCCCAGACTTGGCGTGGACTCAGCGCCGGGGTCCGCCGGCACGCCGCTGGCGACCAGCTTGTGGCAGTGTCGGTAGTTCCGACGACAGCGATATGGCAGCCGCCTGCCGCCTGCCGCCTGGCGAGCCAGAATCACCTGACGCGTGCAGCACCGTCTATAGCGGCGGCAGCAACCACAGCGCCAGCGCGCGCAACCTCGTCGCCATCTCGCTGGTCAGGAACAACGTGTTCACCAAAAACGACCGCGCGTCAATCAGTTGGCCCCCTTACGAGCAGTTTGAGCGAGAGCTTTCTGGCGACGTTGACGGTGGGCCTGGCAGCGTGTGGCGAACTGACGCTGTGAGGCTGCGCCCCTCGTGTGACATCGCAGCGCAGTCTTCTCTTCTCGAACAAAAGCGAGATCCAGCGCTGACCCTGACTGCGTGGGATGCTACACAATCGATAGTAATCGTGAGGAGCCTCTGACTTGAGGGTAGGCATCAAAATTCTCTAGCTTCTCGGTGGCGTAAGCAGTAAAACTTTAGTTGTTTCTGAACGTGCGGTTACGTCTGTATGTGACAGATTCGTCATGAAGTGTTGCTACGATGCTCGCCGGTCTGAACGTAGGAAGACGTTCAGGGCTGCGGTCAAATTGGCGATTCCGCCAACCCGGATCGCGATCACCGGTCAATGCCTGGAGGGAGAGAACCTTGAAATTGTCACTTTCGCGCGCCCGTGTGGCGCTTGCACTTGCTGCTGCGGTCGGCGCGTCCCAAGCCAATGCAGATTTGCTGAACATCAGCACCACGGTCCTGCAATCTCAACGTGCAAACGCCATTGCTTGCACCATCGTTGGCACCTCTGGCAATACTTGGCGCGGCATGAAAGTCTTGCAGATCATGGCCGAAGCTCACGAAGCAGGGGCGAATCCGATCATCGTCGCCGAATACCTTGAAAACGGCGAGACGATGGCCAATGACAATTGGACTGGTCCGTGGCTGTCAAATAACGTCCCGCAACCGGCACCCGGTGCTGCGTTGCTTAATGCCTTGTTGAGAACGCCCGCGGGCGCCAATGACTCGGCGCTTGTTGTCAGCATTCCGGCGGGTTGGCGTATGTGCGTGCGCTCGGGCGAGGTGTCTGGCGGGGACACACTGCGCAAGGTTCAGGTCGCGGTTACCGATGTGACCGACGCGGCCATACGTTATGTGGGCGGTACGAAGGATCATCCGGCGTACGCTCCCGTGATCCCAGCAGGGACGCCCAATGTGATTGACGCGTTCATGCGGGCGTATAGCCCTCAGTAACGCGGCTCTTTGCGACACGCACGACGGGCGCTGCTGCGGAGCGATGACCGTCAAGCTGTTTTTCGGCGCGACTGAATCACTTAACTCGTTTGGATAAAAAAAGAGGCTGACATCGTCAGCCTCTTTTTGGTTTGGTGTGCAGCCCGCTCAGCGCACCCGCATCCCTGGTTTGGCCCCCTCGGTCGGCTCCAGCACATGGATGCCGGGGTTGGCCTTTTCGTCGCCGTGGCTGGCGGCCAGCACCATGCCTTCGCTGATGCCGAACTTCATCTTGCGCGGTGCCAGGTTGGCGACCAGTACCGTCAGTTTGCCCTGCAGCTGCTCAGGCTGGTAGGCGCTGGCGATGCCGCTGAACACGTTGCGCAGTTTGGGGCTGCCGTCGGCGTTTTGCTCGCCGGCGTCCAGCGTCAGGCGCAGCAGCTTGGTGGAGCCTTCCACCGCCTCGCAGGCCACGATCTTGGCGATGCGCAGATCGATCTTGACGAAATCGTCGATCGTGATGGTGTCGGCCAGCGCTTCGCCGCCGGGGGCAAAGGCCACGGCATTCGCTTCTGATTTGATAGCTACTGGCGACGATGGGGCTTGCGCTGGGGGCTCAAACAGTGCTTCAAGCTGCTTGGCGTCCACGCGCGTCATCAGGTGCGTGTATTCGCCGATCTGCGCGCCGGCGCCCAGCGGGGTGTCCACGTCGGCAAAGGTTTCGAGCGGCAC
>JAGOEM010000159.1 GCA_017997715.1 Ottowia sp. | reverse complement strand
TGCCCGCGCCGGAAGGCCGCCCGCCCTTCGTGCTGGTGGTGGATGTGGGCACCGTGATCGAGGTGTACGCCGAATTTAGCCAGACCGGCGGCACCTACACCCCGTACCCCGACCCGCGCAGCCACCGAATTGCGCTGTCTGATCTGGCGCTGCCTGCGGTGCGAGACCGTCTGCGCCGCATCTGGCAGGAGCCACACAGCCTGAATCCCGTCCGCATCAGCGCAAAGGTAACGCGCGAGGTGGCGGTTCTGCTGGGGCGCCTGGCGAAATCGCTGGAGTCCCAGCCGACCAGCCGACCAATTATATATCGAATGCCTTTGAAAGTCAACACCAGAGCGCGCAGACAGCTCCGAAAACTGTAGCTTCATATCTTGTGCGCTGCCTGTTTTCCATGTTCGCGGAAGACATTGAGCTGCTGCCCAAAGGCGCTTTTTGCGGCCTGCTGCAAACCCACCGCGACGACCCCGCCACGCTGCAGCAAATGCTGCGCATCCTGTGGAACGACATGGACCGGGGCGGGTTCAGCGCCGCGCTGGCCGGCAAGGTGCTGCACTTCAACGGCAAGCTGTTCAAAGGCGCCGCCGAAGACGGCTACAGCCTGCTGCTGACGCCCGATCAGATCGACCTGTTGATCGCCGCCGCCCGCTGCAACTGGCGCGAGGTAGAGCCCGCCATATTCGGCACCCTGCTGGAACGCGCGCTGGACCCCACCGAGCGCCACGCACTGGGCGCGCACTACACCCCGCGTGCGTATGTCGAGCGGCTGGTGCTGCCGACCGTCATCGCGCCGCTGCGCGCCGACTGGGCCAACGCCCAGGCCGCCGCCCTGGTGCTGGCGCACGAAGCCGCCGCGCTGCAAGGCAAGCCCGCCGACGCAAAGCGCGCCGAAGCCCGCGCCGAAGTGCAAAAGTTTTTGCACCAGTTGTGCCGCGTGCGCGTGCTGGATCCGGCCTGTGGCAGCGCCAACTTTTTGTATGTGACGCTGGAACACCTGAAGCGCCTGGAAGGCGAAGTCGTCAACCAGCTTGAAGCCCTGGGCCACACGCAAGACCAGTTGGGCTTTGAAGGCGAAACCGTCACGCTGCAGCAGCTTCTGGGCATCGAGCTGAACGCGCGCGCCGCCGCCCTGGCCGAGCTGGTGCTGTGGATCGGCTACCTGCAGTGGCACATCCGCAGCCGCGGCAACCAGGCCGTGGCCGAACCCGTGGTGCACAACTACGGCAACATCGAATGCCGCGACGCCGTGCTGGCCTGGGATGCGCAAGAACTGGCCTACGACCAAGCCAACGGCCAACTGCTCAGCCGCTGGGACGGCACCACCTTCAAGACGCACCCGGTAACGGGCGAACCCGTACCAGACGAAGCCGCCCAGGTGCCGCAGTGGCGCTACGTGGGCGCGCGCCAGGCCGAATGGCCGCAAGCGGATTTCATTGTGGGCAACCCGCCGTTCATAGGCGCCGCCAGCATGCGCGCCACTTTGGGCGATGGCTATGTGCAAGCCCTGCGCGCCGCCTGGCCCGCCGTGCCCGAAAGTGCGGACTTTGTGATGTTCTGGTGGCACCACGCCGGCGCGCAGGTGGCTGCCGGCCACACACGCCGCATGGGCCTGATCACCACCAACAGCCTGCGCCAAACCTTCAACCGCCGCGTGGTGCAGGCCGCGCTGGGCCAGGGCACACACCTGCACATGGCGATTGCCGACCATCCGTGGGTAGACGGCGCCGACGGCGCAGCGGTGCGGATTGCGATGACGGTGCTGGCGCCGAGCCTGGCCGAAGGGTTGCTGTTGACTGTCACCGACGAGCAACCTGGCGAGCACGGGGAAATGGCCGTGGAATTGCTTGCGCGTACTGGCCTTATCCATGCCGATTTGAGCGTGGGTGTCAACGTAACGACCGCAGTGCCCTTGAAAGCCAACGGACAAATTTCAAATACAGGTGTAAAGCTGCACGGAGCCGGGTTCATCGTCAGCCGTGACCAAGCCGTAGCTTTGGGTTGGGGTGCCGCTCACGGCATTGAGATGCATATTCGAAACTATCGGAACGGGCGCGATCTCACTGACAAGCCTCGCGGCGTGATGGTGATTGATCTTGCAGGGCTGACGTCTGAGGAAGTTCGGCAGCGTTTCCCCGCTGTCTACCAGTGGGTTCTGGAGCGCGTGAAGCCAGAGCGTGATTTGAACCGCGAAGAATATCGGCGAATAAACTGGTGGCTCTTTGGCCGGAAGAACACCGAAATGCGCGCTGGATTGCGCGGCCTGCCCCGCTACATCGCCACCGTCGAAACGGCCAAGCACCGCACCTTCCAGTTTCTGGACGCCAGCATCCTGCCGGACAACATGCTTATTGCGATTGCCGTGGATGACGCATACGCCCTTGGCATTCTTTCAAGTCAGTTGCATGCCGAATGGGCTCTCGCTACAGGGGGAACGCTGGAAGATCGACCGCGCTACAACAAATCCCGCTGCTTCGAAACCTTCCCCTTCCCCGACGAAGACACCGGCCTCACGCCCGCGCTGCGCACGCAGATCGGCGATTTGGCCGAGCAGATCGACGCGCACCGCAAGCGCGTGCTGGCGCCCGAATCGGGCCGCACCGGCCTGACGTTGACCGGCCTGTACAACGTGCTGGCCGCGCTGCGTGAAGGCCGGGCGCTCACCGCCAAAGAGAAGACCATCCACACCCAGGGCCTGATCGGCGTGCTGCGCGAGCTGCACGACGAGCTGGACGCCGCCGTGCTGTCCGCCTACGGGCTGCCCGCTGGCGCCAGCACCGACGGCGTGCTGCACCACCTGGTGCGGCTGAACGCGCAGCGCGCCGCCGAAGAAGCGCAGGGCCACGTGCGCTGGCTGCGCCCGGCGTTCCAGAACCCGCAGCAATTACTGCAAAAACAAGAGCTACTTGCGCACGACCAGAAAGCGCCAGAGGCCGATTTGGCTGATGAAAACGCAGCCCCCGCAGTGGTCGCCGCCAAACCGACGCAGCAACCCTGGCCTGCCGCGCTGCCCGACCAGGTGCGCGCGGTAGCCGAGGTGCTGGTGCACAGCTCCGCGCCGCTCTCGCTGCTCGCGATCGAAGCGCGCTTCAAAGGCCGTGGCCCATGGAAGAAAGGCCTGCCTATGCTGCTGCAAACGCTGGAGGTGCTGGGCCGCGCGCAGGCGGTGCAGGGCGGGGGCGCCCCGGCGTGGCGGGCTTGAGCCGGTCGGTCAGCACCCCGCCCCGCAACCTCAGCCTTCTTCGTCAACCAGCGCCTGCAACTGCTTGCGCAAAGCCCGCCGCCCAGCCGCGTTGCTGGCGCGCCAGGCCGTCAGCGCCAAATCCATGAAGGCTTTTTCTTCCGTCGTGGGCGGCGCTTCGTCGTGCACTTCGTCCAGCCAGTCGGGTGGTTTGCCGCACAGCACTTCGATCTGGCGCGCCAGCTTGTTGCCGATGGGCCGGGCGGATTTGACCTGGCTCCACATGCTGGGCGATATCTGCAGGCGGGTGGCGAAGTCTTGCTCCAGCCCCTTGGGCGGCGCCCCTTGCGCCATGGCAGTTTCGGCGTGCGTTTGAAAAAGGGCCAGCACGTTCTGGCGGCGGACAAGGGTGTGGTCGGACACGGTGGATTTGTTGAGGCGCAGCAACACGACAAAAAAAGATTGTCGCCGTGCTTGACGCAACAGTAAAGACTATTTACAGTCCGCTTCATCGCTCTTCGGAGCATGTTGTGTTCAAAGCTTCTTCAAACCCTGTTTCTGTCCAAGGCTTCATCGTGAAAACCACCCACATCTATCGCGCCACCCGCTGCTTCGGCAACGGCGCTGCCGTGCGTGCGGGTTTTGCGTTTGGCCGCAGCGTTGCAGGTTTTTCGCTCGCAAGCAGTCGGCCCATGCACAGCAGCGTGCATTGCCCGCTACAGCTTGATCCGCGCGAGAAATCCATCCTTCCGGGGGAGGGCAGTGCCTAGTCGCATGCCCTTCACGCCAGGCACCTGAACCAGGTGCCCCAAGCGGCCCGGATACCGAAAGGTTTCCGGGCCGTTTTGCTTTCTGGCTTCAGTTTTTCCCCTTTCAACACACGCAGTGATCGCACCGCGTGGGCCGCGCCAAGGTGCTGCCAAGCGTTGTTTAACAAATTGCCGCAAGGCTGGCCCCGCGCATTTGCGCGATGCAGCCGGCCTTGCAACGAATACGGCGACCGCCGCCAAAGCGCCTCTTCTTATTTTGAGGTGCCGCGCGCGGTGGTTCGCCCCACTTCGGCTGTGCCTGTGCACGCCGTTGTCGCAACCGCCGGTGAGGGCGGCGGCGGCGATGTGCGCGGCTGCCCGGCCGGCGCCACGTGCAGCGAAACACCGCACCCGACGGGGTGATCGCGCACGGGCACAGCCGAAGTGGATATTTCTTTTGCCCCGGTGACGGAACTGGCATACGTCCCTGTCTCAGAAACAGGGTTTTGAGGGTTCGAATCCCTCCTGGGGTACCAAACAAGTGGCGGCTGTTCAGCCGCCACACAGACATGGAGCGTTGGCCGAGTTGGTCCAAGGCAGCGGCTTGCTAAGCCGTGGCCGCACTGCGCGGCCCGCTGGTTCGAATCCAGCACGCTCCGCCACCATTTTGTTTCGTTTTTGGGCAGCGGTAGAGCGCTTGTTTGGGGCATGGGGCCGAAGGCTCGAGGCCATCAGCCGTGACCAGGTTCTTCGCTGTTTTTTTCGATTTAGTCGTGCTCGTCTAGATGGCCCAGGACAGCGTGTTTTCAACTCGCCGGCGGGGGCATCGAACCCCCCGCACGACGCCATTTCCCTTTTTTCGCTCCGTTAACTCAGTGGCCAGAGTGCCGGCCTGTCTAGTCGGAAGCCGCGGGTTCGAATCCCGCACGGGGCGCCATTTTTGCTGGGTGTAGTGTCAGTCAGCTAGACGGCCTGCTTTGGAAGCAGGAGGCCGCTGGATCGAAGCCAGCCACCCAGACCAGCACATGGCCGACCAAGGCGCCTGCACAGCAGAAAGAACGCCGGCTGCAGCGCGCGAGAAGCCAATCCATCGCGGCGCTACCGCCCGCGCCTACGGGCGTGCCGTGGGCTTGTCCGCATCGCCGCGATGTTCTCGGTTTTCGCTCGTTTCGCTCCCTTCTGTCGGCACCACAGGCTTCATCTAGCTCGGTAGCGCAACTGGCAGTGCAACTGGCAGCGCAGCGGCCTCCAAAGCCGAAGGCTGAAGGTTCGACGCCTTCCCGCGATGCCAAGGTTTTCTCTCTCAATGCCCCGCTGGCGCAATGGATCAGCGCACCGGCCTTCGAAGTCGGGGGTTGCAGGTTCGAGTCCTGCGCGGGGCGCCACTTCTCATCACATTCATCGGCGCGGTAGCCAAGCGGTCGAAGGCAACGGATTGCAAATCCGTCCATTCATCGCGAGTTCGAATCTCGCCCGCGCCTCCATCTTTCTCTATCAACCCGCATGGATTCAACCAAGGAGGTTCCGCATGCACCCGCTGTCTATCCACGCCGTGCCGGCGGCTCGTCCGGCCTACCCGATGCTTGCCCAACGCCACTCGGTTGCGGCTCGCCAACTGCTCGGTTTAACAGCGCGCGCGTGGCTGCCTGCTGCCTTGCTGCGGCCGCGCACTGAAGCGCCTCGCCTGGACGAGCGCGTGCGCCAGACCGGCGAATGGTGAGGCGGCAACGCCCACCGCAATGAGTTTCATGGTGTCCATGGCGCAGCAGGTCAGCGCGTCGGGATGTGACCCCGAAGGTCGCCGGTTCGAGCCCGGCTGGACACCCCACATTGGCTGCTATCCACCGCCCACGCCCAAAAGGACAACCGACTTCCGCTGGCGCTTTTGGGTAAAGCACCGCGCAGCGGGGCGGCGTGGGGCATCTTTTGCCGCCGGGCCGCCCCAAGGCAAAAGGCGGCCCCCTTGGGGGGCAGCGCACCACGCGCAGCGGGGGAGCGTGGGGGCACCATTCTTTGCGCGCTTAGCTCAGCTGGCCAGAGCACCCGGCTCTTAACCGGATGGTCCAGGGTTCGAATCCCTGAGCGCGTACCAATTCCTTCGGTCTTGATTCCACCGGGGCACAGCGCAACCGCAATAGCAACGCGTTTTGTCCGCGCAGCTTGAAGGTTCAACCTCCGCTGCTCGATTTCAAACTGTCCATTCGTTCGTTCGTTCATCAACCCACCCACGGCCACAGAAAGGAGGCCCGCCATGCACCCCAACCGTCGTTTCAGCCAGGTATTGCAACTGGACATTCAAGGCACGCCCCAGGCCTGGATCACGCTGGAGCAAGCGGCCACGCACGTGGTGCGCGGCGCCGTGGCCTGGACCGATGGCGACGCGCCGCTGGCCGTGCTGCGCGGTGGCTTCAACGTGCCGCGCGGCGCGCCTTCCTTATTGGCGGTGCCGCCCATCATGGCGCTGCACGGCGCGGCGCACGTCAACCTGTTTGACATTGCGCCCGCCGTCATCAAGGGCAAGCTGCTGCGCCGCGACCGGCACACCTGCGCCTACTGCGGCCAGGTGCACGCCGAACGCGCGCTGCAGTGCGAACACATCGTGCCCGCATCGCGCGGTGGCGCCTGGAGCTGGATGAACCTGGTCACCGCCTGCGCGGCATGCAACGGCCGCAAGGCCAACCGCACGCCTGAAGAAGCCGGCATGCCGCTGCTGTACCTGCCGTACGTGCCCAGCCGGTTTGAAAGCTTCTTGCTGGAAGGCCGCCACATCCGTGCCGACGTGCACCACTGGTTGGCCACGCGGCTGCCCCGGCATTCACGGCTGAACTGAGCCCCCACCGCGCCAACCAAGCTGCGCCCGCCCTGTGCGGCGCACGGCCGGACGGGTGAACTGCGTGGGCTTGTTCAGTATCAAAAACATAGCTGTCAGCGCCCACACAACGGGCGATGGCAGCCATTTTCATATAAAGAATCCATCATGGAACCCCATTACATTCAGGAAGACATTCCCGGCGGCGTACCGCTGAAGATGTGGACCCGCGGCGTGCCCGTGGACGATGGCGCGCGCCGCCAGCTGACCCACGCAGCGCGCCTGCCCATCGTGTTCAAACACATCGCCGCCATGCCCGACGTACACGTGGGCATTGGCGCCACCGTGGGTTCGGTCATTCCCACGCGGCGCGCCATCATTCCGGCCGCCGTGGGCGTTGACATTGGCTGCGGCATGATGGCCTGCAAGACCACCTTGCGCGCCGAAGACCTGCCCGACAACCTGGAACCCCTGCGCGCCGCCATCGAACGCGCCGTGCCGCATGGCCGCGCGCCTGGCGCGCGCGACCCCGGTGCGTGGCACAAGATTCCCGGCTCGGTCGACACCGCCTGGCGCGCGCTGGAGCCCGACTTCACCGACATCTGCCGCGACCACCCCCGGCTGGCCAAGGCCAACCACCGCAACCACCTGGGCACCCTGGGCAGCGGCAACCACTTCATCGAGGTGTGCCTGGACGAAAGCGGCGCCGTGTGGTTCATGCTGCACAGCGGATCGCGCGGCGTGGGCAACGCCATCGGCACCCTGTTCATCGAGCTGGCCAAGAAGGACGCGCAGCGCAACAACACCCAGCTGCCCGACCGCGACCTGGCCTACTTCGAAGAAGGCGCCCGCTACTTCGGCGACTACGTGCGCGCCGTGGGCTGGGCGCAGCGCTTTGCCAGCACCAACCGCGAATTGATGATGAAGCGCGTGATCGACGCCGCCAAGACCGTCATCCGCAAGTCCTTCCAAAGCCATGTCGAAGCCGTGAACTGCCACCACAACTACGTGCAGCAGGAAACCCACTTTGGCGAGCAGATGTACGTCACCCGCAAAGGCGCCGTCAGCGCCCAGCGCGGGCAGTTGGGCATCATCCCCGGCAGCATGGGCGCGCGCAGCTTCATCGTGCGCGGCAAAGGCAACGCCGAATCGTTCGACAGCTGCAGCCACGGCGCCGGCCGCATCTACAGCCGCGGCGACGCCAAACGCCGCTTCACCCTGGCCGACCACCGCGCCGCCACCGAAGGCGTGGCCTGCCGCAAAGACAAAGACGTGATCGACGAAACGCCCGGCGCCTACAAGAACATTGACGCCGTGATGGCCGCACAGCAAGACCTGGTGGACGTGGTGCACACGCTCAAGCAGGTGGTGTGCGTGAAGGGATAACGTCACCATTCCGTCGACGCCTAACGGCATTGCCTCCTGAGCCCCAGCACCGGGC
>JAGOEM010000337.1 GCA_017997715.1 Ottowia sp. | reverse complement strand
CCGTGGCAGGTGGTGCAGGGCCTGTCGCTCACGCCTTCTACATCGGGTTCGGCAAAGGTCTGCTCGCGGCCGCTGGTGTCGCGTTCCTGCACCGAATCGTCCAGTGCTTTGCGTTGTTCCTTGTTCAGCTGCACGCCGGTTCCTACGCAGTCTGGACACCAGCCGTGCTTGCTGTTGTAGCTGAACAGGCGTGGGTCAAGTTCGGCGTAGCTGGTGTTGCAGACCGGACAGGCGCGCAAGGTGGAATACACATGCGCGGTACCGAGGCCGGCGGTGCTGCGCCCTTCGTGCATGGCGTCGGACAAACCGTCCAGCCCGCTCAGTACATGCATGACACCCTTGCCGTGTTGCAGCGCCGAGTGCACGCCGTTGCGCAGCAGGGTTTCGTTTTCAGGCGTGATGTCCAGGCTCAACACCGGTAGTTCGATGTGATGCTCCTTGAATCGGTCAATGCGCGGGAAGCCTTGTGTGGGCAGAAACTCGCCATCGACGCGCAGATGCGTGTAGCCGCGTGGGCGTGCCCAGTCGGCCAGTTCGGTATAGACGCCCTTGCGCCCCACCACCAGCGGCGCAAGGAGGCCGATGTGCTGCCCGCGGTGCTGCTGCAGGATTTGCGCCACGATGCGGTCGGGCGTTTGCGGCTGCACCGGCGTGCCGTCATGCACGCAATGCTGCACGCCCAGCTTGACGTAGAGCAGGCGCAGAAAGTGCCAGATTTCGGTGGTGGTACCCACTGTGGACTTGCGCCCGCCGCGGGAGAGGCGCTGCTCGATCGCCACCGTGGGTGGTATGCCGTACACCGCATCCACGTCGGGCCGGCCGGCCGGCTGCACCAGGCTGCGCGCATAGGCATTGAGGCTTTCGAGATAGCGGCGCTGGCCTTCGTTGAAGACGATGTCGAACGCCAGCGTGGATTTGCCCGAGCCGCTGACACCGGTGATGACGGTGAACTGGCCGCGGGGGATCTGCACCGACAGGTTCTTGAGGTTGTGCTCACGGGCATGGACAACCTCAATGGATGCTGTGCGCTGGGGGCGGGACGTGGGGCGTGCGCCGTTCCACGGATGGCGAGGCTCTTGCACCGTCAGACCGCGGTTTGCATGGGCGAAGGCCTCCCCATCATCCGCATGCCGCGCCGCAGGGGAAAACCCCATGGCCACATCGTATTCGCGCAAGGCGGCGCCAGTATGGCTGTCTGCGGTATTCCGCACCTGCTGAGGCGTTCCTTGTGCCACGATTTGTCCGCCAGCGTCTCCGCCTTCCGGACCCAAGTCGATTATCCAGTCGCTGGCGCGGATCACGTCGAGGTTGTGTTCGATCACCACCAGCGAATGGCCGGCGTCCAGCAATTGGCGCAAGGCCTGCATCAGCTTGGCGATGTCGTCGAAATGCAGGCCGGTCGTCGGTTCATCAAACAGGAACAGGGTGCCTTTGCTGGCCGTGCGCTGGCGGCTTTTGGCCATGTTTTGCGCGGCCTGTGCCAAATAACCCGCCAGCTTCAGGCGTTGCGCTTCGCCGCCGCTGAGCGTGGGTACGGGCTGGCCGAGCTTCACGTAATCCAGCCCCACATCCACCAGTGGCCGCAACACGCGCAGCACGTCGCGGTCTTGTGCAAATGCCAGGGTTGCTTCGTGCACGGTCAGACCCAGCACATCAGCCACGTTCAGCATCTTGCCGCTGCGTTCGATCGTCACCTCCAGCACTTCGGGGCGGTAGCGCAGACCGTGGCAGTCCTGGCAGCGCAGGTACACGTCGCTCAGGAACTGCATTTCCACGTGTTCGAAGCCGCTGCCGCCGCAGGTAGGGCAACGGCCGTCGCCACTATTGAAGCTGAACTTGGCGGCGGTGTAGCCGCGTTCGCGCGCCAGCGGCGCGCTGGAAAACAGCTGGCGGATGGCATCCCACGCGCCCACGTAACTGGCCGGGTTGGAGCGCGCCGTTTTGCCGATGGGCGATTGATCGACAAACACCACGTCGGCCAGATGATCCGCGCCCAGCAACCGGTCGTGCTCGCCGGGGGCTTCGGTGGCTTTGCCGAAATGGCGCAGCAGTGCGGGGGCCAGCACATCCTGCACCAGTGTGGATTTGCCGGAACCGCTCACGCCGGTGATGCATACGAGGCGTTGCAGCGGGATGTCGAGCGACACGTTTTTCAAGTTGTGCGCACGCACGCCTTCAAGGATCAGGCGCGGCGTGTTTGCAGCGACCGGGTCCGGCTGCCAGCGTTGTACTTCAATCACCTGCCGGTGTCCGCCCAGATACTGGCCGGTGAGAGTGTCGGCATGCTTGAGTGCCTCGGTCGTGCCGTCGAACACGATTTGCCCGCCGCGCTCGCCGGGGCCGGGGCCCATATCGATCATGCGGTCGGCCGCCCACATCACGGCCGGGTCGTGCTCTACCACCACCAGCGTGTTGCCAGCGTCGCGCAGGCGCAACATGGCACGGGTGATGCGGTGCATGTCGCGCGGATGCAGGCCGATGCTGGGTTCATCGAGCACGAATAGCGTATTGACCAGTGAGGTGCCCAGCGCCGTGGTGAGGTTGATGCGCTGCACCTCGCCGCC
>JAGOEM010000336.1 GCA_017997715.1 Ottowia sp. | reverse complement strand
CGCCCTGCAGGTGCGTCTCCAGCGCGGCCAGCGCCATCTCCAGCGTGAAGCGCACACCCTCGGTCACGTCCATGTAGCGGAACCACGTGTCCGCCCCGGCGGCCCAGTCGAAGGTGTAGTCGTCATCACCCGCCCACAGCACATTGCACAGCGCACGGGCCGGGCGGCTGAAGGCCTGCAGCGCCGCCAGGTAGTCGGCTTCGTGCCGCTTCATGGCCACCGACACCGGCAGCAGAAACCCGCGCGGCAGCGCCTCGGCCTGGCCCAGCCCGTGGTGGATCAAAAAGCGCGACAGGCGCCCATTGCCATCCATGAACGGGTGGATGAACACGAACGCAAACGACACCAGCGCCGCGTGCGCCAGCGCGTCCAACGGGGCAGGGCGCTGGTTGGCCAGCGCCATCAGGTGCGCCATCAGCTCCGCCGCCAGCTCGGGTGGCGGCGGCACATAGGTGACGCCGGCCGCACCCAGGCGGCTGTCCTGCAGGCGGTTCTGCTCGGTGCGGAACTGCACCGCGCGGTCCAGCGGGTTGGTCACCGCCGCGTTCTGCAAGGCCACCAGATAGTCTTCGGTCAGGGGCTGGCGGTCGTGCGCGCGTTGCAGCAGGCCCACGAACAGCGCCGCCTTGTCCTGCGGCGGCGTCTCGCGCTCGATGGCGAACGAGCCCTCGGTCTCGCTCAGGTAGGCCCACGACAGCGCGCGCTCCAGCATCTGCGGCCCCACGCTGTCGGCAAAGGCCCGCGCACGCGCCAGCACCTGCGCATCCAGCGCGGCCTGCAGGGCGGGCGTGCGGCGCACCAGCGGGCAAAAGCCCCAGTCGCCCAGGCCGTTCACGTCCACGCGCCAGCGCGCGTTGCGGCGCGACGGCCCCACCAGATGCGTGCGCGGGTCGAACAGCGGCACGTAAGCCGCCGACACCTGCGGCCCGGCGCCCAGCCCGTCAATCGGCTGCCCATTGAACTGCTCCCACAACAGGCCCAGGCGGCGCACGTAGCCGCCGTTGGGCGTGCGCGCCACCAGATCAAGCATGGCCTGCGCGGGCACTTGCCGCAGCGCAGCGGCCAGATAGTCCAGCCGCACGCCCTCGTGCTTGATGGCGAACAGCGCGTGCGCCAGCGCGTCGGGCGCGGGCGCCAGGCGGGCGGGCACCAGCAGCGTGCCACCCGGCAGGCGCTCCAGCCGCTGCACCGGCGCCAGGCGCGCGCGCTGCTCGCCCAGAAAGTCGGGCGCTTGCAGGTGCTGCTGAAGCCAGGCGTAGCCGATGGGGGCGTTCATGCGGGGTCTCTTGGACGGAAAAATGCTCAGCGGGACGACATTTTGTTCAGAACCGGGGCGCGGTCTGACTTTTTTTTCAGGCGTGCGCCCGAAACAGACGGCACAGGACACCAGCAGACGGAAAAATGTTCAGCGGGACGACATTTTGTTCAGAAACCGAGGGGGCGGGGATTTTTTGCTCAGTTACGCGCTGTGCGCTGGCGGTCCTTCGGGTGGCGTCATGGGCGACAACGCATGGGGTAATTTTTGGGTCAAAACAGGCTCTGGCCCTTGTCCATCAAGCGCAAGCAGCTATCAGAACAGGAGTTCACGGCGCTTGTTCCGGCGCACGGCGCACGTCGATCTGGCCGGTGACGGCGGCGGAGATCAGGGCGGAGCGGCGTTCTTGGAGGGCGGCGATGATTGCCTCTGCCTCTGTCGCCGTATCGCGCATGCGTGCCGTCACTGCGTCGAGATGCGCAGTGATCGCCAGTTGTTCTTCCACATCGGGGTGCGGTAAACGCAGTTCCAGAATCGTCGCTTGCCCGATGTTCAGCATCGAACTGCTGGCGCCCGTGGCGGCCAACTCAATCTGTTCCCGCACTGGCAAACAGCCAAGGAAGTACGCCAAATACTGAGGAGCGTTCATCTTGTGGTTCAAGCGCAGCCGATAGAGCTTGTCGCACAGGAGGAGGTTGGGATAGTCCATCAACGCCGTCGCTGCACTCCCAACCAGTTCACGCGTGTTAGCACGAGAAACCAGTACATCGCCAGCACGAATCGCCAGAGCCGGCACTGGCGTCAAGTCATCTGGTAGCACTTTGTTTTCGTCAGGATTGAACACGCCGCCGTTGACGCAACCCACCTTGAGTACGCCCCATTGATCTGCGGATTCCACCGGGTAGCTTTCGCACTGCGGGCTCCACCCTTGTTCGATGGATGCGACGACATGCTTGATGCGAACGACCTCCCAATGCGCCGGCACCTCCCCTAACCACTCGACCCCCGAATCCTTCATCGGCACCGACGGATCAAGCCCCTTGGTGACGGCGTGCGAAATGACGGCTTGGCGCTTTTCCTTCAGCAACGCGATCAACCGCTCCTGCTCCGCCACCAGCGCGTCGATCTTGGCGGTTTCGCGGTCGAGGAAGGTGGCGATGGCAGCTTGTTCCTCAAATGTCGGTATTGGCGTAATGATCTGGCCGATCATCGTCCCATTGAGGTTCGCAAGTCCCGTCGTCGAGTTGGACAGGAAGTCAAACTGCCTGCGGGCCAGTTCATTGTTCATCACGTACCACGCCAACCTTGGACT
>JAGOEM010000158.1 GCA_017997715.1 Ottowia sp. | reverse complement strand
CAAGACGACGAACTGGGCCAGCTACAACGCCTCACTCAAGGCCCATGGGTCACTGACGGTCTGGCTGGACAAGGACCTGCAGTGGTATGCCCCGGCTACCGGCAAACGGGGCCGTCAACCCATCTTCTCTGATGCCACCATCCAGTTCTGCCTGAGCATCAAGAGCCTCTTGGGCTTGCCCCTGCGCCAGAGCCTGGGAATGGTTGAAAGCCTGTTGCGCTTGGCCGGGCTGGAATGGAAGGTTCCGGATTTCAGTACCGTATGCCGGCGTCAGAAGCACCTGAGCGTCAAACTGCCCTACCGACCCAGCACCACCGCGCTGGACCTGCTGGTCGACAGCACCGGCATCAAGTTCCTGGGTGAGGGCGAATGGAAGCGCAAGAAGCATGGAGCGGACTATCGGCGCCAGTGGTGCAAGGTGCACCTGGCCATTGATGCCCACACACTGGACATCCGGGCCATCGAGGTCACCGACAACGCCACGGGTGATGCCCCCATGCTGCCTGAACTGCTCAGCCAGATACCCGCAGATGAGCCGATTGCCAGCGTGGGCGGCGACGGGGCCTACGACACCAAGGCATGTCACGCGGCGATAGCCAGACGCAACGCCCAGGCCATCATTCCTCCACGCAAAAACGCTCGGGCATGGAAGAGCAGCCAGACAGGTGCGGCCTCACGCAACGAAGCTTTGCGAGCATGCCAACGGCTGGGACGACGAATCTGGAAGAAGTGGATTGGTTACCACCGGCGCAGCCTGGTGGAGACGAAGATGAATTGCTTCAAGCGGCTGGGCGAGCGGGTGATGGCCAGGACGTTTGAGCGTCAGGTGACGGAATTGCACATCCGTGTGGCTCTGCTCAACCGCTTCAGCCAACTTGGACGCCCGGTGACTGTGGCCGTGGCCTAAGTCCGTCTGGGGTTGGGGTTACTGCGTCCGCACGGGTCTTTGTGCAACAACGCCCTTCCTGAGGCTCCAAGGCGTCTAGGAAATCCTGGGCGATTCACCTTCAGACTGCCTTGATACCCCTCAGGGATTGATGCCAGGCGAGATTTATCCCTGGCCCAGCCACCCATTTACCTCCCCAATGCTCTGCTCGCGATCCATCCCTACCAGCGCCCGTAGCCGCACCCGCGACACCAGGTACAGATAGCGCGCCTCGGCCAGGTTGCGCAGCGTGGTCTGCAGCTGCTGCTCGGCGTTGAGCACATCCACCATCGTGCGGCTACCAGCCTCGAACGAGCGCTTGCTGGAGGTAACCAGTTGCTGCGCCGAGCGCACGGCCTGCTCCAGCGCGCGCACCTTCAGCACGCCTTCGGTCACGCTGCGGTGTTCGCGGTGCACGTGCACGGCTAGGTCGCGACGGGTGGCTTCGAGGTTTTCTTCGGCACGGATCTGCTCGGCGATGGCCTGGCGCACGGTGCTGTTGACATAGCCGCCGGCGAACAGCGGAATGTTGACCTGCAGACCAATGAGGTGATTGGTGTAGCTGGAGCTGGGCGAAGTGACGTTTTCGCTGCCGCTCTTGGAGATCTGCGCCACCGCGTCGATGGTGGGGTAATGCCCGCCGCGGGCCTTGGAAATCTCGGCTTTGGCTGCGTTGAGGCGGGCCTGAAGGGCGCGCACTTCGGGGCTGCTGGCTTCGGCCAGGCGGATCCACTCGGCGACATCAGCCGGTTCGGGCGGCAGCAGCGGCAGACGTTTTTCATCGACCGTGGCCAGGCCGTAGACGGGCTGGTTGATGAGGATTTCGAGCTGGCGACGGGTGAATTCCACATGCTGGCGGGCGCTGAGCTCGTCGGCGATATTCATGTCGAGCCGGGCCTGAGCTTCGTCGATGTCGGTACGGGTGCCGAAGCCGGCTGCCAGTGATTTGCGCGCGGCGTCGAGCTGGGTGGTGATGACGGCCTTCTGCTTCAGCACCAGGTCGAGCCCATCCTGCGCCAGCAGCGCTTCCATGTAGGCGCCGGTGACGCGCGAGCCGAGATCCTGCAGTTCACGCTCGAGCGTGGCTTCAGCGTCATCTACGACAAAACCCGCCTGGCGCAGCCCGGCAAACAGCGGCATGCGGAACAAAGGCAGGCGCAGCTGCAAGGTCTGGTTGTAGCTGAAGTATTCCTCGTTGAACTTGATGTCCTGCCTCAGGGCGTTCTCCTGGGTCCGGTCGATGTCGTTTTTGTTGCGGCCGAGGTTGATGGCAATGTTCGGCATCAGCTGTGCCTGTGCTTGCGGCAGGCGTTCGATGGCAGAATCGCGCGCAGCACGGGCAGCGCGGATGCGGGCGTCCTGCGCGAGGGCAGCCTGGTAGGCCTGCATCAAATCCAGGCTCCAGGCCGGTGTGCTGCTCGTGCCGAGCAGCCCGGCCACGGCCGCAGCCAGAAAAAGGTGGGGGGCACGCATGCTCACTCCTCCTTCATCGACGCCGCGAGGCGCTTGGTCAGCGGGTTGAGCAGGTAGGTCAGCATCGAACGCTCACCGGTCTTGACGATAACTTCGACAGGCATGCCCGGTTGCAGACGGCGCTTGCCGAGCACCTGCATGCCCTCGGGCGTGACCTTGACGCGGGCCAGATAGTAGGAAATTTGCCCGCCGCCCACCTGCTCGGTGAGCAGGTCGCTCGAGACCGACATGATCTCGCCCTCCACCACCAGCTGCGGGGAGTGCGAAAAGGCGTTGAAGCGCACGTCGGTCTTAAGCCCGGTGCGCACCTTGTCGATCAGGTGCGGCTCGATCCTCGCTTCCAGCAGCAGCGGCTCGTCTTCGGGCACGATGTCCATCAGCTTCTGCCCGGCCTGAATCACGCCGCCCACGGTCTGAACCGCCAGGCCGATCGCCTGACCGGAAGCCGGCGAGCGGATCTCGGTGCGCTCGAGGTCGGAGCGCACTGCGACCAATTTTTCGGCGTCGGACTGGACCTCGCGCAGCACGTTACCCAGCTCGGTCTCGACTTCCTTGCGGTACTCCTGGCGGCGGGAGATGGCCTGCTGGCGCAGCTCAGCAATCGCGCGTTGTGCCCGCATCGTGTTGCCCATCAGCTCGGCGATGGCGGCATTGGCTTCAGCCACCTGACGCTCGAGTTCGAGCTGGCGGTTGCGCGGCGCGTAGCCTTCGGCCACCAGGCCGCGGGTGTGCTTGAGCTCGTCCTGCAGCAAGGCGAGCTGGCTGCGCCGCGGGCCGAGCATCGCTTCGTAGGTCTGCAGCAGCGCTTCCTGGCCGCGGATGCTTTCTTCGATGCCCTGCAGCGCGGCGCGCAGCGCGGCACGGCGCGACTGGAACAGCTGGCGCTGGGTCTCCATCTGGATCTGGATCAGCGGGTCGGCGGCGGCCTCGACCAAGTCGGGGTGGAAGGTGACGGCGTTGGCGTCGGTCTGTTCGGCTGTCAGGCGGCCCTGCATGGCGCGCAGGCCCAGGTAGCGCTGGCGCACGGACTCGTAGTTGGCGCGGGCGGTGGCGGCATCGAGCTCGACCAGCGGTTGGCCTTCCTGCACGATTTCACCCTCGCGCACCAGCACGCGCTTGATGATGCCGCCTGAGAGGTGCTGCACCGTCTTGCGCTTGGTGTCCACCGTCACGGTGGCTTGGGCGGGCACGCCCTCGTCCAGGGGTGCGAGCGCCGCCCACAGCAGAAAGCCGCCGAAGCCCAGGCCCAGCGCCCACAGGCCGACGCGCGCAGCACGGCCGGTATCGGCGAGCGGCGCGCCATTGTTGGGCGCAGCCGTCAGGCAGGTGTTGAAGTTATAAGTAGCCATGTGTATGTCCAGCAAAAATCGGTTCGAAAACGGTCAGGGAGCTCAGGCAGGGATAGGGGCCGGCGGCGCAGCGGGCGGCACCGCCGCCGGACGGGTGGCGGCCTGCAGCTGGGCCAGCACTGCGTCGCGCGGCCCCTGCACCTGCACCCTGCCATCGCGCAGCACCAGCAGCTGATCAGCCACTGCGACCGCGCCCGGGCGATGGGTGATCAGGAACACCGTGCGGCCCTTGGCTTTGAGTTCGCGCACTGCCTGAATCAGCGCGGCTTCGCCGACGTCGTCCAGGTTGGCGTTGGGTTCGTCCAGCACGATCAAAGCTGGGGCGCCGTAAATGGCGCGCGCCAATCCGACGCGCTGGCGCTGGCCGCCCGACAGCAGGCTGCCGGCCTCGCCCATCGGCGTGTCGTAGCCCTTGGGGAAGCGCAGGATCATGTCGTGCAGGCCAGCACTGCGGGCAGAGGCGATGACCTTGTCCGACTCGATCTCGGCGAAGCGGGCGATGTTCTCGGCGATGGTACCGTCGAAGAGCTCGATGTCCTGCGGCAGGTAGCCCAGATGCGGCCCCAGCTCGGCGCGGCTCCAGCCGGTCAGCGGTTGGCCGTCGAGCAACACCTCGCCGGCGACATCGGGCCAGATGCCCATCAGCACGCGCGCCAGGGTGGATTTGCCCGAGCCGGACGGCCCCAGCACCACGGTGACCGTGCCCGGCGTGGTCTCGAGACTGACGCCCTTGAGGATCGGCTCGGCACGACCGGACGCGCTGGCGACCACGTCGCGCAACACGACGGCGCCGGTCGGCGGCACGCGGCTGAGCGCCGGATCGCGTTCAGGGTGGGCTTGCAGCAGCGTCTCCAGGCGCAGGAAAGCGTTGCGTGCGCTGATGAAGCTGCGCCAGGTATTCACGATCTGGTCGATCGGGGCGAGCGCGCGCGTCATCAGCACGTTGGCGGCGATCATGCCGCCGGCGGTCAGCTGACCGTCGATGAGCAGCAAGGCGCCTGCCCCGAGCGCGAAGGACTGCTGGCAGTAGCGCACCCATTTGCTGATGGCGGTGATGCGGTGAGTGAGCGCATGCGTGGCGCCCTGACGCTCCATGTAGGTGGCGTGGCGTTGCGCCCAGCGCTGGCGCAGGCCGGCGAGCATGCCCATGGACTCGACCACCTCGGCGTTGCGCAGCGTGCCTTGCAGGTACAGATTGATGTCTAGCGCGGCCTTGGAGGCTTCTTCGGCCGGAGCGATGGTGCGCCGATGGCCGAACCAGGCCAGCGCAGCCTGTACCAGCGCAAAGCCGATCGACACCCAGCCCAGGAAGGGGTGCAAGAAGAACAGCACGCCGATGTAGATCGGCGCCCAAGGTGCGTCGAAGAAGGCGAAGATTCCATTGCCGGTGAGGAATTGGCGTACCTCAGTCAGATCGGTGAAGGCGCGCTGCGCCGGGGCACCGGACTGGCTGAGGTTGGCCTCGAAGCTGGCGTTGAACACGCGCGTGCTGAGCACTGCGTCGAGCCGCACGCCGGCGCGCACCAGCAGGCGCGAACGTGACCATTCGGCAAACGCCATCACGGTGAAAAAGAACAGCGTGATCAGCGACACGACCAGCAGGGTCAGCTCGCTGCGGCTGACCAGCACGCGGTCGTACACCTGCAGCATGTAGAGCGTGGGCGCCAGCATCAGCACGTTGGCCACCATGCTGAAAATGCCCACGATGAGGAATTCGCGCCGGAAGGCGTACAAGGTGACGGCAAGCTCGCTGCGCGCGAAGAAACCGGTGGATGCCATGGTTGTTCCGATCAGATCATTCGTGAAGCGGCGTTCAGCGGGCTGCAGCCACGGCGGGCGCCATGCCGGCTGGCGCCGGGCGCACGCCTTGGGCCGCCTGGGTGGCCTGTTGTGCCGCTTGCTGCGCGGCCTGGTTCAGCGCGGCCAGTACCTGGTCACGTGGGCCGAAGGCTTGCTGGGCGCCGTCGCGCAGCACCAGCATCTTGTCGGCCACGGCCAGCACGCTGGTGCGGTGGGTCATGATGACGAAGGTGGTGCCGCGTGCCTTCAACTGCGCGATGGCCTGCGCCAGTGCTGCGTCGCCGGCGTCGTCCAGGCTGGAGTTGGGTTCGTCCAGCACCACGAACACCGGGTCGTCATACAGCGCGCGGGCCAGGGCGACGCGCTGGCGCTGGCCGCCGGACAGGATGGCGCCGTCGCGCCCTACCGGGCTGTCGTAGCCCTGCGGCAGCGACAGAATGAACTCGTGCAATCCCACCAAACGGGCGGCGGCCTGCACCTTATCCATGTCCACCTCGCCAAAACGGGCGATGTTCTCGGCCAGCGTGCCTTCCAGCAGTTCCACACCCTGCGGCAAGTAGCCGATATGGGGGCCCAACTCGAGCTTGTCCCAGGCGAAGACATCGGCGCCATCCAGGCGCACCTTGCCGCTGACGGTGGGCCACAGCCCGACCAGCAGCCGGGCCAGGGTCGTTTTGCCGGAGGCCGATGGCCCCACCACCGCCAGAACTTCTCCAGGCTGCAAACCGAAGGCCACGCCGCGCAGGATGGGGGTGTTGTGGCCCGGCGCGCCGGCGATGATGTTCTCGACGGTGAGGATGCCGCGCGGCGCCGGCAGCGGCATGGCCGGCTGACGCTCGGGGATTTGTCCTAACAGATTGTCGAGACGACGCCAGGCGTCACGCACGTTAACCACTGCGCGCCATTGGCTGACCATCTGCACCAGCGGCGCCAGCATGCGCCCGCCCAGTACCGAGGCGACGATCATTATCCCCGGGCCGCCGGCCAGTGCGTTTTCCAGAATCAACCAGCCCCCCAGGCCCAGCAGCAGCGAGCCCATCGTGGTCTGCACGAACTTGCTGCCGGCCTGGAAGGCCCCCGCCTTGTCCGAGGCCTGGGCCTGCAGGCCGAGGAATTCATGCTGCATCTCCATCCAGCGGTGGTGGATGTGGTGCAGCATGCCCATTGCCTCGATGACCTCGGCGTTGCGCAGCGAACCATCCGCGTACTGCTGGGCGGCGATCGCCGAGCGGTTGGCTTCGGTCAGCGGTGGATTGGTGCTGCGCTCGTTGAGCCAGGCCAGGCCGACCTGCACCACCGCTCCCGCGATCGCAGCCCAGCCCAGAACCGGGCTGGCCAGAAACAGGATCACCATGAACACCAGCGAAATCGGCGATTCCATCACCGCCCCGACGACCGGGTGATGCAGGAAGTCGCGCACGGTGCGGAAGTCGTTCATCGGCTGCACCGACGGCGGCCCCAGGCGGCGCAGGTTGGATTCGTACATGGCCTGGAAGATGCGCGGCGCCATGCGACGGTCGAGCAACTGACCGGCTTCGCGCATGGTTTCGGAACGCGCCCAGTCGAGCACTTCCATGACGATGTAGGCCAGCACGACGATCAAGGTCAGCATGGCCAGGGTGATGTGGCTGCGGCTATTCACCACACGGTCATAGACCTCGAACATGTAGGCCGTGGGAGCGAGCACCAGCAAGGCACCGATGAGCGCAAAGCGGAAGGCGCGCCAGTAATGGGGCTTGAAGGCCAGCACAGCCTCGTGCAGCTCGGACGGTTTCTTTTTCGGGTTCATGCGGTCTCTTCAACCATGAGGTATTCAGGAATTTCGTCAGCGACGGCCGCGATCGGCGGCGTCACTGCGGCGTTGTCGCCGTCGGCCTCGGCAAACCAGCACGACAACTCGAAGCCGCCGTTGGCCTGCTGCGACAGCACGATCTCGCGCAGTTTCTGTGCGTGAAAGGCGGCCTCGTCTTCTGGGCGCAGCGACAGCTGGAAGCGGATGCGCCCGTCCAGGGTGTACATCGACACCTGCCCCGCCTTGAGGCTGAGCGTGTGGCGGTCGAAATACACCGGACAGCTATCGGCAAAACGCAACAGCGGCAGTGGGCGCTGGCCCAAGCGGGCAACGTTGAACGGACTCTTCGGGTGCTGGTACACCAGCCGGCTGGCGCGGCACACCGAGTAGATGGCATTGCACACCATCTGCGAGCCGATCTCGGGGAATTGCTCGCGCAGCCCCTTGTAGGTCATGTGGTGCAGCGCCACTCGGTTCCAGCAGCGAGTATCGCGCACCACCGGTGCCAGCGCGTTGCACAGGCGCGCGAACGCCGCCTGCAGAGCGAGCAGGCGGGCTTGCTGGTCGGGCGAAGTGTCGAGCCGCAGGTGAAGGTGGTTTTGCATGTGGGCGCAATTGTACAATATGTCATATATGAATTTTGATCGATAAATGCCATACTGCAACATCCACATCAATTCCACCCACAAGATGCGATAATCCAGCGCAAATTTTCTGGAATTGAAGGGCGCACCGAACTCTTCGCGCATCGCCGCCAGATTGAGGTTGCCCCTCAAAAGTGGAGTTCTTAGTTGTCGCATCCCGAATGATCATATGGTCGCTTGTAAAACAGGTGCGGGTGGGTGTGATGCCACTCTTTCATGGCCTGCATCGGCGTACTGCTCTTGAGCGCTGACTGCGGCAACTGGTG
>JAGOEM010000027.1 GCA_017997715.1 Ottowia sp. | reverse complement strand
TCAGCACATAGGGCGACAGGTTCATGTGGTCGACCCATTCGGCCAACTCACGCGGGATGCCGGTGAAGGCCATGGTCTTGGTCAGAAAGGCCGCGCCCGCCAGAATGAACATGATCATGCAGCTGGTGCGCGTGGCGCCCATCAGCCCGTCCTTGAACGCCTGCCAGGTCAGGCTGCGCCCCCAGGCTGCAATGGCCAGCGAACCCAGCACGCCAAAAGCCGCGCATTCGGTGGCGGTGGCCCAGCCGGCCACCAACACCCACACGATGAAGACGATCAGCAGCGCGCAGGGAATCAGGTTGCCCGACAGCTTGAGCTTTTCAACGAAGGTCGTCGGCGGGTCGGCCGGGGGTACCTGATCGGGGTTGCGCAGGCTCCACCAGCCGATGTAGCCCGAGAACAGCAGCATCAGCAGCAAGCCGGGCAGAAAGCCGGCCAGGAAGATGCGGATGATCGATGCGTCGGCCGCCACCGCGTAGACCACCATGGTGATGGACGGCGGAATCAGAATGCCCAGCGTGCCCGCCGTGGCCAGCGACCCGATGGCCAGGTTCTCGTTGTAGCCGCGGCGCTTCAGTTCGGGCAGGGCCACTTTGGAGATGGTGGCGCAGGTGGCCGCGGACGAGCCCGACACCGAGCCAAACACACCGCAGCCCAGAATGGTGGTGTGCATCAGCCGGCCGGGCACGCGGTTCAGCCAGGGGCGCAGGCCTTCGAACATCTCTTGCGACAGGCGCGTTCTGAACAGGATTTCGCCCATCCAGATGAACAGCGGCAGTGCCGCCAATTCCCAACTGGCGGTGCTTTCCCAAAAGGCCGAGAACAAATTCTTGCCAGGCAGCGTTTGGGTAAAGAAGGCCTGGCCGATCCAGCCGATGATGGCCAGCGTCATGGCGATCCAGACGCCGCCCGCCAAAAGCACCAGCATGATGCCGAGCAGCATCGCGCCCATGAGCAGGGTTTCAGTCATGGCGGTGCGGCCCTTAGATTTCGGAAGAAAAGTCGCCCGCGGCGTGGCGTTCTTCCACCGCGCGTTGGTAACTGGGCTTGTGCCCGCGCAGGACATGGATCAGTTCATCGATCAGCGCGATCAAGAACAGCCAGCAACCGATGACGAAGGTGCTTTGCGGAATCCAGATCGGAATCACCACCAGGCCGGTGGCCATTTCTTTGAACTCGTAGCTTTCCCACGTGAAGCTGGTGGCCCACCAGGTCAGGTAACTGACGGCCACCACGCCGATCAGCAGGCAGACGATTTCCAGCGTGCGCCGCAAGGGCGGCGAGAGCTTTTCCATCAGCAGGGTGACGCGCACAAAGTCGCCGTGCCGAAACGCGTGGGCCATCGCAAAGAAGGACGCGGCGGCGCACAGCCACGCGACGATGTCGTTGATGCCGCTGACGCGCCAGTTCAACTGCCGGCCCACGCCCGCCCAGATCATCAGCACGAAGATCAGAAACACGCAGAACGCGCCCAGGGCGCCAGCGCCGTCATAAAGTCGGTCGAGAGTGCGACGCATGGTGAAAGCCCCTTAGCGGATCGCTGCGATGAACACCTGCGCACAGGCGGGGTGATGCGCACCACGCCTGTGCGGCATCGGCTCACTTTTTCTTGTAGGTGTCGACGATGGCCGCGCCATCGGCACCGGCCAGCTTCAGCCAGTCGGCCTGCATGGTGGCGCCCACCTGGCGCATGTCGGCCTCCAGCTTGGCGGAAGGCTTGTGGATCTTCATGCCGCGCTCGGCCAACAGCCTTTTGTAGTCCTCGTTTTTCTCTTGGGCCACTTTCCAGCCGCGTGCTTCGGCGGCAGCGGCGGATTTGAGCACCGCGTCCTTGGTGGCGGCGTCCAGCGCGTCGAATGCCTTGGCGTTCACCAGGATCGCGTTCTTGGGTATCCACGCCTGCGTGTCGTAGAAGTTCTTGATGCTTTCGTAGGTCTTGGTGTCGTAGCCGGTGGAGCCCGAGCTCATGTACGCCTCAATGGCGCCGGTGGCCATGGCGGCGCTCAGCTCAGCCTGCTGGATCTGCACCGGCTGCGCGCCCACCAGGTCGGCAATGCGGGCGGTGGCGGGGCTGTAAGCGCGCCACTTCACGCCCTTCAGGTCAGCGGCGGAGGCAATCTCTTTCTTGATATAGAGGCCCTGCGGCGCCCACGGCACCATGAACAGCACCTTGATGCCCTGCGCGGCCAGCAGCTTTTCTGTGGCGGGCTTGGACACGTCATAGAGCTTCTTTGACTCGGCGTACGTGGTGGCCAGGAAAGGCACGCCGTCCAGCGCGTACATGGGGCTTTCGTTGGCGTAGTTGGCCAGCAGGATCTCGCCCGCCTGCGCCTGCCCGCTTTGCACGGCGCGCTTGATCTCGGGCGCCTTGAACAGCGAAGCGTTGGCATGCACGGTGATCTTCAGCTTGCCGCCGGTGGCGGCGTCCACGTCCTTGGCGAACTGGACGATGTTCTCGGTGTGGTAATTCGCGGGCGGGTAGGCCGTGGGCAAATCCCACTTGGTTTGCGCGTGGGCGGTGAACGCCAGGGCGCCAAGGCAAAGGCCCACGGCAGTCGCCAGAGAGGTGCGTCGCTTGATCATCGTGTGTGTTCCTTGCCGAAAAAAAGAGATTGAAGCCACCGAAAGCACAGGTCGTGCCCGCTTGATGCACCAGGGGTGGAAGCGCTCGCCCTGCGTGCCGCTGTCAGGCGCGCCCAGCCTTGAAAGCGCTTGAAGTCTAGAAATTCATTCGATAAAGTGTCAATAAATTATCGTCAAATTCACAACAATTTCGGGTAATCCCTGATGAACACGAAATCCACCAATCGCACCAGAAAAGGGCAAAGCGCCGGCATCGTCTCGTCCTCGCACCTGGTGTCGCCGCGCAGCCTGGAGGCGTCCGAATTCGAGTTCGGCCTGATCGTGGCGTGGAACGCTTTCAGCCGCTGGCTGGTGCGCTGCATGGCGGCGGCGGGCGTGCCCGACCTGACGGTGACGGATGTGCTGGTGCTGCACCACGTCAACCACCGCGGGCGCCACAAGAAGCTGGCGGACATCAGCTTCGTGCTGAACTACGAAGACACGCACGTGGTGGCGTATTCGCTCAAGAAGCTGGTGGCCGCTGGCCTGCTGTGCGCCGACAAGCAGGGCAAAGATGTGTTCTATCGGCCCACGGAAGAGGGCGAGGCCGCCGTGCAGCGCTACCGCGCCGTGCGCGAAGCCTGCCTGGTGGATGGCCTGGATGCGCAGCTGAACCCCGCTTTGGGCGATCAGGCACGTTTGTTGCGCACCATGTCGGGCCACTATGACCAGGCCGCGCGCGCAGCCTCATCGCTATAACAAACATAGCTGCCTGCGCCCGTGGTGATTGCGCTGGCAGCCAATTTCGTTTAAAAAATTGCAAACCATGACCTCTTCCGCAACCCGCTCGTCTTCACGTTGGCAGTTCTGGATTGACCGCGGCGGCACGTTCACCGACATCGTCGCCAAGAAGCCGGACGGCGCCATCGTCACGCACAAGCTGCTGTCCGAAAACCCTGAGCAGTACAAGGACGCCGCGGTAGCGGGCATTCGCCATTTGCTTGGCCTGGCACCGGGCGAGGCGGTCACGCCAGAGCTGGTGGAATGCGTGAAGATGGGCACCACGGTGGCCACCAACGCACTGCTGGAGCGCAAGGGCGAACGCACGCTGCTGGTCACGACGCGCGGCTTTCGCGACGGCCTGCGCATCGCCTACCAGAACCGCCCGCGCCTGTTTGACCGCCACATCGTGCTGCCCGAATTGCTGTACAGCGCGGTGGTGGAAGCCGACGAGCGCATGGACGCGCAAGGCAACGTCGTCACGCCGCTGGATCGCGTCCGTCTGCGCCAGGATCTGCAGGCGCAATACCAGCAGGGCGTGCGCAGCGTGGCCATCGTTTTCATGCACGGCTACCGCTATGCCGAACACGAGAAGGCGGCGGCCGAACTGGCGCGCGAATTGGGCTTTACCCAGATCAGCACCAGCCACCAGACCAGCCCGATGATGAAGTTCGTCAGCCGTGGCGACACCACGGTGGTGGATGCGTACCTGTCGCCGATCCTGCGCCGCTACGTGGACCAGGTGGCGGCCGAGATGCCGGGCGTCAAGCTGTTCTTCATGCAGTCGTCGGGCGGCTTGACCGACGCCCACGCCTTCCAGGGCAAGGACGCGATTCTTTCCGGCCCGGCCGGCGGCATCGTGGGCATGGCGCGCACGGCAGAGATCGCGGGGCAGCACAGGGTGCTGGGCTTTGACATGGGCGGCACGTCCACCGACGTGAGCCACTACGCAGGCCAGTTCGAGCGCGAATTTGAAACCCAGGTGGCCGGCGTGCGCATGCGCGCGCCGATGATGAGCATTCACACCGTGGCGGCGGGCGGCGGATCGATTCTGCAGTTCGATGGTTCGCGCTTTCGCGTGGGCCCGCAAAGCGCGGGGGCCAACCCTGGCCCGGCCAGCTACCGCCGTGGTGGCCCACTGGCCGTGACCGACGCCAACGTGATGGTGGGCAAGGTGCAGCCGGCGTACTTCCCCAAGGTGTTTGGCCAGCACGCCAACGAATCGCTGGACGCCGAGGTGGTGCGCCAGAAATTCGCCCAGGTCGCGCAGCCCACCGGCCGATCGGGCGAAGACGTGGCGCACGGCTTCATCCAGATCGCGGTGCAGCAGATGGCCAACGCCATCAAGAAGATCAGCGTGGCGCGCGGCTACGACGTGACGCGCTACACCTTGCAGTGCTTTGGCGGCGCAGGCGGGCAGCACGCGTGCCTGGTGGCCGATGCGCTGGGGGTGTCGCGCGTGCTGGTGCATCCGCTGGCCGGCGTGTTGTCGGCCTACGGCATGGGGCTGGCCGATCAGAACGTCATGCGCGAAACCGCCGTCGAACTGCCGCTGACGCCCGAGCAGATGCCGGAGCTGCGCGATCGACTGGCCGAGCTGGCGCTGGCCGCGCAAAAGGAACTGGAGCGCCAGGAGGTCAGCCGTGGCGATATCCAGGTGCTGCGCCGCGTGCACGTGCGCTACGACGGCACCGATTCGGCGCTGATCGTGCCCTTCCCGCATCTGCGCGGCGGTGACATGGGCGACGACCAGGCGGTGCACGACATCGTGCGCGCCTTTGAAGACGCCTATCGCCAGCGCTTTGCCTTTCTGATGCAGGGCAAGGCCTTGATTGCCGAAGCCGTATCGGTTGAGGCGGTGGTGGCCGGCGATGCCCCCAGCGAACGTACCCACAGCCTGCATCCCACGCGCGAGGTGCTGGCGCGCGACACGGTGCGCATGTACACGGCCGGGCTGAACGGCCAGGCCGCCTGGCAGGATGCGGCGCTGTTCGTGCGCGAAGACCTGCGCCCGGGCGATGCGATCGACGGGCCGGCCATCATTGCCGAGCAGAACGCCACCACCGTGGTTGAACCCGGCTGGCGCGCGCGCCTGACCGAGCACGACCACATCTTGCTGGACCGGGTGACCGAACGCGCCATGCAGTTTGCTGCCGGCACCACGGTGGACCCAGTGCTGCTGGAGGTGTTCAACAACCTGTTCATGAACATCGCCGAGCAGATGGGCCTGCAGCTGCAGAACACCGCCTATTCGGTGAACATCAAGGAGCGGCTGGACTTCAGCTGCGCGCTGTTCGATGCCGAAGGCAACCTGATCGCCAACGCGCCACACATGCCCGTGCACCTGGGCTCGATGGGCGAAAGCATCAAGACCGTGATCAACGAGAACGCGGGGCGAATGCAAGTTGGCGATGTGTACGCGCTGAACGACCCGTACCACGGCGGCACGCACCTGCCCGATGTGACCGTGATTACCCCGGTGTACCTGGACGGGGACAACGCGCCGATGTTCTACGTGGGATCGCGTGGGCACCACGCCGACATCGGGGGAATATCGCCTGGCTCTATGCCGCCTTTTTCGACCCGGATCGAAGAGGAGGGCGTTCAGATCAACAACTTCAAGCTGGTGGACCGCGGCACGCTGCGCGAACAGGCCATGCTGGATCTGCTGGCCAGCGGTGAGTTTCCCAGCCGCAACCCGCCGCAGAACATGGCGGATCTGAAAGCGCAGATCGCCGCCAACGAAAAGGGCGTGCAAGAGCTGCGCAAAATGGTGCAGCAGTTTGGCCTGGACGTGGTGCAGGCCTATATGCGGCACGTGCAGGACAACGCTGAGGAATCGGTGCGCCGCGCCATCACGCAGCTGGCGGCGCGCATGCAGGGTGGCCGTTTCACGCTGCCGCTGGACAACGGCGCACAGATTCAGGTGGCGGTCACCATCGACGGCGCGGCGCGTTCGGCCAAGGTGGATTTCACCGGCACATCGCCCCAGCAGATCAACAACTTCAACGCGCCCACGGCGGTGTGCATGGCGGCGGTGCTGTACGTCTTTCGCATGCTGGTGGACGACGACATTCCCTTGAACGCCGGTTGCCTGAAACCGATCGAGGTCGTCATCCCCGATGGGTCGATGCTGCGGCCCCACCCGCCCGCCAGCGTGGTGGCGGGCAACGTGGAAACGTCCACCTGCATCACCAACGCGATCATCGGTGCGCTGGGCTTGATGGGGGCCAGCCAGTGCACGGTCAACAACTTCACGTTTGGCAACGACCGCTATCAATATTACGAGACGATTTCAGGCGGGTCGGGCGCTGGCGGCGTGTTTGATGCCCAAGGCGAGCTGGTGGATGGCTTCCCCGGAACCAGCGTGGTGCAGACGCACATGACCAACTCCAGAATGACCGACCCCGAGGTGCTGGAATGGCGCTTCCCCGTTCGACTGGAAAGCTACGCCATCCGCCCCGGGTCTGGCGGTCAAGGCAAGTGGAGCGGTGGCGATGGCGGCGTGCGGCGCCTGCGTTTTCTGGCGCCCATGACCGCCAGCATTCTCAGCAACGGGCGCGTGCGCGGCGCGTTTGGCATCGCCGGTGGACAGGAAGGGGCGGTGGGCATCAACCGCGTGGTGCGGGCAGACGGAAGCACCCTGGCGCTGGAGCATATCGGCAGCGTGGAAATGCAGCCCGGCGACATCTTCGAGATCCACACCCCCGGCGGCGGCGGATTCGGCGAGGCCTGAAACGCCACGAGCGACACTGGGTCGCTCGTGGCTGGAAAACCGCGCCGGATCACGGCACGGTCATGGGCTGGTGCTTCAGGGCTTGGTCGCCGCTGCCGGTTTGGCACCCGGCGCAGGTGGCGCTGCAGGGGCCGCGTCCGCCTTGCTTGTTGCTGCAGTTGCAGCTGGTGCCTTGGCCGGCTTGGCAGGGCTTGCAGCGGCGCCCGAGTAGGCCGCGCCGTTCACGGTCAGCCCGCCGGTTGAAAGCTTGGCGGCGCTCTTTCCGCCAACGCCTTTCACACGCGACACGAAGTCCGCCCAATCCTTGAAGGGCGCCTTCTTTCGTTCATCCAGGATGCGTGTCGACATGGCAGGGCCAATGCCCTTGACGCTGTCCAGGTCGGCGGCGGTGGCGGTGTTGACGTCCACCGCAGCAAAAGAAAACGCGGCGTACGACATGGCCAATATGGCCAGCAGTTTCTTCAACATTCTTGTCCCTCCGTGATGCGCCTGGTCGACGGCCGAAATGGCATTGATCCAACCGCGATGACAGTCTACTGGGCCGCGCAGCCCTGTGCGCGGCCACTTTTCACAGTTCTTCGATTCTGCGCGGGGGGAAGCTGTCCCAGGCCTGGCAGCCGGGGCACTGCCAGAAATAGCCTTGCGCTTCGAAGCCGCAGGCGGCGCAGCGGTAGCGCGCCAGGGGCCGCGCGGCCTCGTCGATGGAGCGCTGGACGGTCTCATGCACGCCATCGTGCGCGAAGGTTTCCTGGCTGAGCCAGCGCGACGCGGCGATCAGAGAGGGTTCTACCGCCATATGGCGCACGTAGCCTTCGCGGGCATCCTTCAGCGGCGTTCCGCCCGCCACGTCGGCCTGCACCAGGGCGTCGGCAATGTCGACGGAAGGGTGGGTCGCGTACCTGCGCTGGAGCACGTCGCGGGCGTGGTTCACCATCCCGATCTGGTTGCCGATCCGGATCAGTTCGCTGGCAACCAGCGGCAGTGCCTGCGGCGCGTGGGGTTCCAGATCGACCAGCTGATGGAACGCGCCCGCCGCATCGCCTTGCGTTGCCATCATCCCGGCCAGCTGAATGCGCGGCCTGGCCGCATCGGGTGCGCCGTCGATGGCCTGACGCAGCAGTTGCGTGGCCCGCTGGGCGTCCTGGTGCTTGGCCAAGGCCGTCGCCGCTTGTTCGCACAGATAGTGCGAAAGACGGTGCGTGAAATCGCCTTGTTGCACGCGTTCGAGCTTGTGGGCGACATCGCTTGCCTGGGCCCAGTCGCGCGCACGCTCATACAAGGACAGCAGGGTCAGCCAGGCCTGGGCTTGGTAACGGGTGCCTTCCAGCTTGCGCAGCGCGTCTTCCGCGCGGTCCAGCAGCCCGGCTTTCAGGAAATCGAGCGCCAGCGCATGCTGCGCACGTTCGCGATCGGTGACGGGCAAATCGGCGCGCGACAGCAGGTGTTCGTGCACCCGCACCGCACGCTCGTATTCGCCCCGCCGACGAAACAGGTTGCCCAGGGCAAAGTGGAGCTCTGTGGTGTCCGGGTCGCGCTGGACGGCTTCGATGAAGGCGTCGATGGCCTCGTCCTGTTGCTCGTTGAGCAGGTAGCTCAGGCCCTTGAAATAAGCCTTGGGGGCCTGGCGGTTTTCTATGCGCAGTTGCCGCAAATCCAGGCGCGAAGACAGCCAGCCGAGCGCAAAGACGATCGGGATGCCCAGCAAGATCCAGCTGAGGTCAAACTCCATGTGATGGGGGAATCAAAGTGTCGTCAAGCGGCGCCATGCCAGAGTTGCGCTCAGCGGCGGCCTGCGCCGTCGTCTTGCGCCGTGCCCACCAGCCCGGAAGCATGCCCAGCACGCCCACCACCAGCCCCGACGCAAATGCGATCAGCACGATCAACGTCATCGGCGCGCGCCACTGGTGACCAAACAGCAAATGCACGGTGGCGTCTTGCTGGTTGTTGAGGGCGAATGCGAAAAGGGCAAAAAAAACGGCTGCCTTCAGTATCCACTTCAGCAGCCGGTTGAGCTTGGACATGAATCCTCCATGAGGTTCAGTCCGATTCTAGTAAGTTTCCATGGGCGCAGGCGGGGCGCCCTTTGACTTGTTGTGCAGGTCGGATGGATCGACGGAATCAACGGGCAGGCTGCTGACGGCTTCGCGCAAGGCCTTGCCTGGCTTGAAGTGCGGCACCCGCCGCTCCGGGATCGGCACGCTGGCCCCAGTACGGGGATTGCGCCCCATGCGGGGCGGCCGGCGGTTGATGGCAAAGCTGCCAAAGCCGCGGATTTCGATGCGGTGCCCACGCACCAGCGCGTCCGCCATGGCGTCAAGAATGGTCTTGACGGCGGCGTCCGCGTCTTTGTGCGTGAGCTGGCTGAATCGCTCAGCCAACATCTCAACCAGATCAGATCGTGTCATGTGAAGCCGCAGCGGACCCGAAGGGCCGCTGCGGCAATCTCACTTACTTCTCGTTGTTGTCCAGTTTGGCGCGCAGCAACGCGCCCAGGCTGGTGGTGCCGGCCGAGCCGGTGTTCTGGCTCAGGTTGGCCATGGCTTCCTGCTGGTCAGCGGCATCCTTGGCCTTGATCGACAGCTGGATGTTGCGCGTCTTGCGGTCGACGTTGACGACCACGGCATTCACCTCGTCGCCCACTTTCAACACCTGGCTGGCGTCTTCCGTGCGGTCGCGGCTGATCTCGGACGCGCGCAGGTAACCCATCACCTCGTTGCCCAGGTCGATCTCTGCACCCTTGGCGTCGACGGACGTCACGGTGCCGGTCACGATCTGGCCTTTGTCGTTCACGGTGGCAAAGGTGGTGAACGGGTCTTGGTCCAGCTGCTTGATGCCCAGGCTGATGCGCTCGCGGTCCACGTCGACGGCCAGCACAATCGCTTCGACGTCCTGACCCTTCTTGTAGTTGCGCACGGCGGCCTCGCCGGGCTCGTTCCAGGACAGGTCGGACAGGTGCACCAGGCCGTCGATGCCGGCGGCCAAGCCAACGAACACGCCGAAATCGGTGATCGACTTGATCGGGCCTTTGACGTGGTCGCCGCGCTTGGTGTTCTGCGCGAATTCCTGCCACGGGTTGGCACGCGTTTGCTTCATGCCCAGGGAAATACGGCGTTTGTCTTCGTCGATTTCCAGAACCATGACTTCAACTTCGTCACCCAGCGAGACGATCTTGCTTGGCGCCACGTTCTTGTTGGTCCAGTCCATCTCGGACACGTGCACCAGACCTTCGATGCCGGGTTCCAGCTCGACGAATGCACCGTAGTCGGCGATGTTGGTGACCTTGCCGAACATGCGCGTACCCGATGGGTAACGGCGCGACACGCCCAGCCATGGGTCGTCGCCCATTTGTTTGAGACCCAGCGAGACACGGTTTTTCTCGGTGTCGAACTTGAGGATCTTGGCCTGGATTTCCTGGCCAGTCTGCACCACTTCGGATGGGTGGCGCACACGGCGCCAGGCCATGTCGGTGATGTGCAGCAGGCCGTCGATGCCACCCAGGTCCACGAACGCACCGTATTCGGTGATGTTCTTGACCACGCCGTTGACGATGGCGCCTTCTTTCAGCGTTTCCATCAGCTTGGCGCGCTCTTCGCCCATCGAGGCTTCGACCACGGCGCGGCGGCTCAGCACCACGTTGTTGCGCTTGCGGTCGAGCTTGATGACCTTGAACTCAAGGGTTTTGTTCTCGTAGGGCGACAGGTCTTTGGTGGGACGCGTGTCGACCAGCGAACCGGGCAGGAAGGCGCGGATACCGTTGACCAGCACCGTCAGGCCGCCCTTGACCTTGCCAGCGGTGGTACCGGTGACGAAGTCGCCCGAATCCAACGCTTTTTCCAGCGCCAGCCAGGAAGCCAGGCGCTTGGCGGTGTCGCGGCTCAGGATCGTGTCGCCGTAGCCGTTTTCGATGGAGCCAATGGCCACCGGCACGAACTGACCGGGTTCGACTTCAAGGCCGCCTTGGTCGTTCTTGAATTCTTCGATTGGGATGTACGCCTCGGATTTGAGGCCGGCGTTCACGACGACGAAGTTGTGCTCAACACGCACCACTTCCGCGGTGATCACTTCACCTGGGCGCATTTCCGTGCGCTGCAGGGATTCCTCAAACAACTGGGCAAAAGATTCAGACATGCATTTTCCTTGTCCGCATACACAGGTTCACGACGGCACCATTGCTATCGCTTCTAAAGGCTGTGATCGGAGGGTGACGGCCAGACGGCCGTGGGGTTAAAGGTTGAACAACCGCTTGACCCGTTGCGCTTGGACGCGCAGGAGGGAGGTCAGGCGGATCGGAAAAGGCCCATCACAACGGGGTTCTGATGGGCCGTCTAGCGGCGGTGCCAGCCAAATCAAATATCGGGCTGGAACGGTTGCCGCATCTGCCACCAGTCAAGCACCTGTTCAACCGACTGATCGATTGACAGCTGCGAGTTGTCCAGCAGCAGAGCATCTTGCGCAGGCTTTAAAGGCGATGCCGTCCGCGATGTGTCGCGGGCGTCTCTGGCTTCCAAGTCAGCGTGAAGACTGTCGATTTTAGCTGGGATTCCCTTGGAAATCAATTGCTTATGGCGGCGCTCGGCGCGTTGTGCGGCATCGGCGGTCAAGAATATCTTGAGAGGCGCGGCAGGGAAGATCAGCGTGCCCATGTCGCGCCCGTCCGCCACCAGACCCGGCAGCCGGGCGAAGCCGCGCTGCAAATCCAATAGCGCCTGGCGCACGCTGGGTAAGGCTGAAACGCGTGAAGCGTCCATGCCGGCGGCTTCGGTGCGGATGTGTTCGGTGACCTCGTTGCCGCCCAGCCAGATGCGCCCGGGGCCGAATTGCACCGGCAGCGATGCGGCCAGGTCGGCAATTTCCGCCTCATTCACCGCTTCAGGCTCCAGGCCGGCCAGCCGCGCGGCCAACCCGGTCAGCCGGTACAGCGCGCCGGAATCCAGGTAGTGGTAGCCCAGGCGCCGTGCCAGTTCGGCGGCCAGCGTGCCCTTGCCCGACGCGGTGGGGCCGTCCACGCAGATCACGGGCACCGGGGCGGCAGGTTCAGCCGCGGCGAACAGGGCTTCAAAGTAGTCGGGGTAGGTCTTGCCGACGCAGCGCGGGTCTTGAATGCGCACCGGCAGGCCCGCCGGATTGAACGCGGCCAGCGATCCGCACATCGCCATGCGGTGATCGTCGTAGGTGTGCAGCGACCCGGCGCGCCAGCCCTGCGCGGCGTTGGGCGGCGCGATGCGGATGAAATCGGCGCCTTCTTCCACCTGGGCGCCCAGCTTGCGCAATTCGGTCGCCATGGCGGCGATGCGGTCGGTTTCCTTGACGCGCCAGGAGGCGATGTTACGCAGGGTGCTGGGGCCGTCGGCGTACAGCGCCATGACGGCCAGGGTCATCGCTGCGTCGGGGATGTGGTTGCAGTCCAGATCGATGGCTTTGAGTGGCCAGGCGCCGCGTTGCACCTGCAGCCAGTTGGGCCCGCTGGTGATGTCGGCCCCCATCTGGCGGGCGGCGTCGACAAAGCGGATGTCGCCTTGGATGGATTGCGCGCCCACGCCTTCAATTTTCAAACCATTTTGGCCTGTGGCGCCCTGTGACAGGGCGCCGGCAGCTATGAAATAGCTAGCAGATGAGGCGTCGGCCTCTACGTGGATTTGACCGGGCGACCGATAGCGGCTGCCTGCTGCAATGGTGAATCGGGACCAGCCTTCGCGCTGAACGGTGACGCCAAACTGCGCCAGCAGCTGCAGCGTGATCTGGACGTAGGGTTGCGAGATCAGCTCGCCCACCACCTCGATCACGATATCGCCCGCCCCCGGTGGACTGGCGGCCAGCGGCAGCGCCAGCAACAGGGCGGTGAGGAACTGGCTGGAGACATCGCCGCGAACGGCAATGGGCTGGTCGAGCTTCAGCGCGGGCTGGCCGATGCGCAAGGGCGGAAAACCGGGCGTGCCGAGGTAGTCGATGCTGCACCCCAGCGCCTGCAGCGCGTCGACCAGGTCGCCAATCGGGCGCTCGTGCATGCGGGGGATGCCGCGCAGCTGGTAGTCGCCTCCCATCACGGCCAGCGCCGCCGTCAGCGGCCGCATGGCGGTGCCGGCATTGCCCAGGAACAGATCGGCGCTGAGCTGGCGCTGGCGGCTGCCCAGGCCGTCGATCACCGCGCGCGAACCTTCGACTTGCACACCGCAACCCAGCGCACGCAAGGCGTCCAGCATGACGCGCGTATCGTCGGAATCCAGCAGGTCGTGAAGGACGGTTTGCCCCTCGCACAGCGCGGCCAGCAGCAGGACGCGGTTGGAAATGCTTTTGGAGCCGGGCAGGCGCACCGCGCCAGTTACTCTGCGCAGCGCAGGAACATCAAGGAATTCGGTGTCAAACACGTGCGAAGGGATGCGATCGAAGAGGCGGTTGGAAAGGGCGCGCGGCGCGATGCTCAGCGCGAACCGGGCGTCAGGCGCCAGCTGGCGCGCGCGTGGCTGGCGCGGTTGATCAGGCGTTCCAGCTCGTCACTTCGGCCTTCGCTGATCAGGCGATCGAACTCGCCCAGCGCCTGTTTGAACACGTCGGTCTGGCGCGACAACTCTTCCCGGTTGGCGATCAGCACGTCGCGCCAAAGCTGCGGATCGCTGGCGGCAATGCGGCTGAAATCGCGAAATCCGGGGCCGGCCAGGGACAGGAACTTCTCGCCATCCTCTTGGGTGGTGATGCTGTTCATCAGCGCAAATGCAATCAGGTGCGGCAGGTGGCTGACTGCAGCGAATGCCGCGTCGTGCGCTTCGGGCGACATGCGCTCTACGGTGCAGTCCAGCGCGCGCCAAAGCGCTTCGGCCCGCTCGATGTTGGCGGACAGGGTGCGCTCGATCGGCGTCAGGATGACCTGACGGCCCGTGTAGAGCGACGCATCGGCGTATTCGACGCCCGACACCTCGCCGCCTGCGATGGGGTGGGCGGGTACGAACAGGCCCACGTCGTTCTTGAGCACGCGGCGCGCGGCGTCCACCACATCGCGTTTGGTCGAGCCCACGTCCATGATCAGCATGCGCGGGTCCAGCAGATGGCGAATCGCCTTGAGCGTGTTTTCCGTGGCGGAAACCGGCACCGCCAGCAGCACCAGATCGGCACCCGAGACCGCCAGCAGGGCCGAGGGGGCTTCGATGTCGATCACGCCCAGTTGCAGCGCACGCGCGGTGGTGGAAGGCGATTTGCTGTAGCCGACGACGCGGCGCACCAAGCCCGCGCGCTTGAGCGCCAGCGCGAACGAGCCGCCCATCAGGCCGCAGCCAATCAGTCCGAGTTGTTCAAACATCGTTTCCCAGCGGGTAGGCACCCAGCACTTTGTAGAAGGCGCACTGCGCCTGAAGCTCGGTCAATGCCGCGCGCAGGCGCGGATCGGTTGGATGACCGGCAAGATCGATATAGAAGTAGTAGTCCCACTGGCCCGATTTCGCGGGCCGGGACTCGAAACGGGTCATGCTGACGCCGTGCGTCTTCAGCGGGGCCAGCATGTCGTGGACAGAGCCGGGCGTGTTCGGCACCGACACCACGATGCTGGTGCAGTCGCGGCCACTGGCCTCGGGCATCGCCAGCGTCTGCGGCAGGCAGATCACGGCGAAGCGGGTGCGGTTGTACGCCTCGTCCTGGATCGCGTGCGCCACCGCGTGCAGGCCAAACTGCGCCGCAGCGCGGTCGCTGGCCAGAGCCGCCCAGGCAGGGTTGGTGGATGCCAGGCGGGCGCCTTCGGCGTTGCTGGAGACCGCGCGGCGTTCGGCATGGGGCAGGTGTTCGGTCAGCCAGCGTTGGCACTGCATCAAGGCCTGCGGGTGCGCCAGCACGGCCTCGACGCCGTCCAGCGCGTTGACCTGGCGCAGCAGGTTGTGGCGAATCAGAAGACTGACTTCGCCCACCACATGCACCGGCGAATGCAGGAACAGGTCAAACGAACGGGCGACCACGCCCTCGGTTGAATTTTCAACCGCCACCACGCCAAACTGGGCGGTGCCGGCTGCGGTGGCGTGAAACACCTCGTCAAACGAGCTGCAGTAAATCAGATTGGCCGCGCTGCCAAAGAACTCGATCGCGGCTTGTTCGGTGAAGGTGCCCTCGGGCCCCAGCACCGCCACGCGTTGCGGCACTTCCAGCGCCAGGCAGGCGGACATGATTTCGCGCCAGATCGCGGCGACATGCTGGTTCTGCAGCGGACCACCGTTGTTGCCCTGAATCTTCGAGATGACCTGCGCCACCCGGTCGGGCCGAAAGAACGGCGTGCCTTCGTGGCGCTTGAGCTCGCCCACCTCTTCAGCCACGCGTGCGCGCTGGTTTAAAAGCGCCAGCAGTTGCGCGTCAAGGCTGTCGATCTGCGTGCGCAGCTTGGCAAGGGCGTCGGATTGGACAGGGATAGAGCTCATGCGGGATGCAGGTGGGTCAGAAATCCAGCAAAGACGCCGGCACAAGGCCGGCGAATACCAAAAGCCGACGATTGTCGGCGATCAGCACGTGGTTACTTCTTGGCAGGTGCGGACGAACCGCCCGCGCTGCCCGTCACGATGCGATTGGCAGCGGCTTCAAAGGTCTTGGCGCCGTTTTCAACCTGGGGCTTGGTCGCATCGATCACGCGCTTGGCCCAGGCGTTCGTGGCATCGGGGCCCAGCGCCTGAAACTTGGCGCTGGCCGACGATTCCATGTACGTCACGATCACTTTCAGCTCATCTTCGGACAGCTTTTCCATGAAGATGGGCACCAGCGCCGCTTCAGCGGCCTTGGCGGTTTGCGCCTCAACCACCTTGTGCGTGCTGTCGGCGAACTTCTTGAGCTCGACGTCAAGCTTGTCGCGCACGTCTTTCTGGCGAGCGGGCGGCACGGTTTCGTCTAGGCGCTGCGACCAGCCGGCCAGCAGCGGCTGCACGGCGGTACCGGTCAGCTGTTCGGCCATTGCATCGCCATCGGCCTTTTGCTGCATCTGGGCCAGCTTGACGGCCAGTGCACGTTTGGAGTCATTTTGGGCGATTGCGCCCGTGGATACTGCGCAGGCAGCTGCAAAAATAATAGCAATCGGAAGTTTGGAAAATGTAGCGTTCAAAGGTTGCTCCAGGTTTAATCTTGGGTTTCTTCGGGGTCGGCTTCTTGCGCGTCGTTTTCGACGATGCGCTGCAGGCCGCTGAGTTGGGCGCCGTCGTCCAATGCAATCAGGGTGACGCCCTGGGTGGCGCGGCCCAGTTCGCGAATTTCGGCTACGCGTGTGCGCACCAGCACGCCCTTGTCGGTGATCAGCATGATTTCGTCTTCTGCGCCGACCAGCGTGGCGGCGACGACCTTGCCGTTGCGTTCGCTTTGCTGGATGGCGATCATGCCCTTGGTGCCACGCCCGTGGCGGGTGTACTCGGTAATGTTGGTGCGTTTCCCGTAACCATTTTCAGTGGCGGTTAGGACACTGTTGCGCGCCATTGGTTCCGAATCTTCGGCGCTGGCCTCGCCCGGGGCAACCAGCAGCGCGATGACGCTCTGGCGTTCCTCCAGCTGCATGCCGCGCACGCCGCGGGTGTTGCGGCCCAGGGCGCGCACATCGTTTTCATCGAAGCGCACGGCCTTGCCGCCGTCGCTGAACAGCATTACGTCGTGCTTGCCGTCGGTCAGGGCGGCACCGACGAGGTAGTCGCCCTCGTCCAGATTGATGGCAATGATGCCGAGCTTGCGCGGGTTGTTGAATTCGTCCAGCGCGGTCTTCTTGACGGTGCCCATGCGGGTGGCCATGAAGACATAGTGATCGGACGGGAACCTGCGGTTGTCGCCGGTCAGTGGCAACACCACGTTGATTTTCTCGCCTTCCTGCAGCGGGAACATGTTGACGATCGGCCGGCCGCGCGAGCCGCGCGAGCCTGAGGGCACTTCCCACACCTTGAGCCAGTAAAGCCGCCCACGGTTGGAGAAGCACAAGATGTAGTCGTGCGTGTTGGCGATGAAGAGCTGGTCGATCCAGTCGTCTTCCTTGGTTGCGGTGGCCTGTTTGCCGCGTCCACCGCGCTTTTGCGCGCGGTATTCCGACAGGGGCTGCGCCTTGATGTAGCCGGTATGGCTGAGCGTGACCACCATGTCGGTGGGCGTGATCAGGTCTTCGGTGGCCAGGTCTTGCGCGTTGTGCTCGACCATGGAGCGCCGCGCGCCGTCTTTGGACTGCCCGAATTCGGTCTTCACCGCGGTCAGCTCGTCGCTGATGATGGTGGAGACACGGGCGGGCTTGGCCAGGATGTCGAGCAAATCCTCGATCTCGGACATCACTTCCTTGTACTCGGCAATGATCTTGTCCTGCTCCAGCCCGGTCAGGCGTTGCAGGCGCATCTGCAGAATTTCCTGGGCCTGGGTGTCCGACAGGCGGTACAGGCCGTCTGGCTGCAGGCCGATGTCGCGGCCCAGTGTCTCATGCCGGTAATCGTCGGCGCTGATCACGGCGCCGTCTTCACGTGTGCGCGTCAGCATTTCGCGCACCATGGCGCTGTCCCACGTGCGCGCCATCAACTCGGTCTTGGCGACGGGCGGCGTGGGCGATTCGCGGATGATGCGAATGAATTCGTCGATGTTGGCCAGCGCCACGGCCAAGCCTTCCAGCACGTGCCCACGGTCGCGCGCCTTGCGCAGATCGAACACCGTGCGCCGCGTCACCACTTCGCGGCGGTGCTGCAGGAAAACGTGCACCAGCTCTTTGAGGTTGCACAGCTTAGGCTGGCCATCCACCAGCGCCACCATGTTGATGCCGAAGGTGTCCTGCAGCTGGGTTTGCTTGTACAGGTTGTTCAGCACCACCTCGGGCACTTCGCCGCGCTTGAGTTCGATCACCAGGCGCATGCCGGACTTATCGCTCTCGTCCTGGATGTGGCTGATGCCTTCGAGTTTTTTCTCGTGCACCAGCTCGGCCATGCGTTCCTGCAGCGTCTTTTTGTTGACCTGGTACGGAATTTCATCAACGATGATGGCCTGGCGCTGACCCTTGTCGATGTCTTCGAAGTGCGCCTTGGCGCGCATCACCACGCGGCCACGGCCGGTGCGGTAGCCGTCCTTGACGCCCTGGATGCCGTAGATGATGCCGCCGGTGGGGAAATCGGGGGCAGGCACGATCTCCATCAGCTCATCGATGGTCGCATCAGGATGGTGCAGCAGATGCAGGCAGGCATCGACCACTTCGTTCAGGTTGTGCGGCGGGATGTTGGTCGCCATGCCGACCGCGATACCGCCCGAGCCATTGATCAGCAGGTTGGGCAGCCGCGTAGGCAGCACCGTCGGTTCCAGCTCTTTGCCGTCGTAGTTGGGAACCATATCGACGGTTTGCTTGTCGATATCCGCAAGTATTTCGCTGGCGATCTTTTCCAGTCGCATTCGGTGTAGCGGTAGGCCGCCGCGCTGTCGCCGTCCACAGAGCCAAAGTTGCCCTGCCCATCGATCAGGGGATGGCGAAGGGAGAAATCCTGCGCCATGCGCACCAGCGCTTCGTACGTGGCCAAGTCGCCATGCGGGTGAAAGCGGCCCAGCACGTCGCCCACCACGCGCGCGCATTTCACATAGGGGCGATTCCAGTGGTTGTTCGCCTCGTGCATCGAAAACAGCACCCGCCTGTGCACAGGCTTCAGGCCATCGCGCGCATCCGGCAGCGCGCGGCCCACGATCACGCTCATGGCGTAATCGAGGTAGCTTCGCCGCATTTCCTCTTCCAGGCTAATCGGAAGTGTTTCTTTAGCAAACGAAGTCATATAGATATAGGAGCAAGGCAACCAGTCGACAAGCCTTCAATTTTAGGCCGATTCGCTTGTCGTGTCAGAGCAACACAAGCCGGGATTTCGGGCTTTGTCTGACGACGCGGGCGCCCGTTCTGCTAAGAATGCAGAAAGACGTGTGGCACAATCAATGCAGCGTTTTCGGTGGTGGTCACTTGAAGCGTCCGACTTATCGCAGCCCGGCTGCGGATTTTTTCCCATGAGGAGAACCATGAAGAAACTGAACAAAGTGGCGACCCTGTTCGCTGTTGCAACCGTGGCTGGTTCCGCCTTCGCAGCTGGCTCGACGATCAACTCTGACAACTGGCGTAACGGCCACGGCAACCTGATCTGGAAAAACGGCACGAACGAACTGTGCTGGCGTGATGCGTATTGGACGCCTGCTACGGCAGCTCCTGGCTGCGACGGCGCGTTGCAAGCTGCTGCAGCACCCGCACCGGCTGCTGCTCCTGCTGCTCCGGCCCCAGCTCCTGCACCTGCTCCAATTGCAGCCCAGAAGATCACCTACGCTGCTGATGCGTTTTTCGACTTCGACAAGTCGGTGCTCAAGCCCGAAGGCCGCGCCAAGTTGGACGATCTGGTCGGCAAGATCCAAGGTATCAACCTGGAAGTGATCATCGCCGTGGGTCACACCGACTCGGTGGGCTCTGACGCTTACAACCAACGTCTGTCGGTGCGTCGTGCTGAAGCTGTGAAAGCTTACCTGGTGACCAAAGGTATTGAACGCAATCGCGTTTACACCGAAGGCAAGGGCGAGAAGCAACCTGTTGCTGACAACCGCACTGCCGAAGGCCGCGCCAAGAACCGTCGCGTGGAAATCGAAGTGGTTGGTACACGCGCTCAGTAATCCTTCTCGGATAACTGATCCAGAAAGCCTTGGGGGCCTTAGCCTCCAGGGCTTTTTTGCTTTATGGGCTCAGCTCTCTCCGTGAAGTGCTTTCGACCCAAGGCGAATGTGCTGTTCGTCTTGGGCGTTCTATCGTGCTCAACCGCTTGGGCGATCCCTGGGGATGTCGCGGGGGCGGGTAAAGACTGCCTGGAGGCAGCACCGAGCAGTGTCTTTGCACCGCGCGTGCCCACTGTGCTGGTCGTGCTGTCGCCGCGGATGCCCTACGCCTTGCAGGAATGGGAGCGGATGAAAGCCCTGGCAGAGCAAGAAGGGTTTCGCGTAGAGGCGATGCGGGATCCGCGTGTGCCGCCACTCGAATGGCGGCAGGCGGTGGCCGCAATGGGCGTTGACCAGCTGAGCAATCTTGAGCCTGTCGGTGATGACTTTGCCACGCGCTGCCGACTGCTTAACCATGCGCCGGCGTCCATCGTTGGGCGCTGTGGTGTGGTTCATCCGTGGCTAATTCTCGGCGTGATGCCCGACAGCGGCTGGCGCGAGACGCTGCGATCACGAAGGGAAGATCTTTCGAAGGTATGCGAGTGATCTACAGCCGCGTTTTAACAACATGTGCCTTGGCCGGCGTTTTGGTATCGGCGACCGTACCCTCGGTCGCCAAGGACGACGGTGCCGCAAGATGCATCGCGCCTATCCGTTACCTGCCGTTGAACGGTGCCGACGTTGGCTACGACGCCCACGGCGCACCGGCCTTGGGAACCTATGAGCGGGTGAGCCCGGACGGCCGCTTTGTTTTGCGATCCTACTCAGGCGCCAAGGTTGGCACGGTCAGTTTGATGGAGTTGCCGCCCGACGACAGTGCGCCGATACGCGTCTATCGAACCCCGTTTTCAAACGAGGCGTTTCCGGTCCAAGGCACCTGGCGCTATCTGGTCGACGTATCAGGTGAACACTATCGGTTTGCCGATGTGCTACGCGATCAGGCCAAGGTCAAACCTCTGTTTCGCGCAGGTATGACGGGGTTTTACGCTGCGGCGTCGGAGCTTCCCCAAGATGGCGCGGAGGGCCAATCGCGGGAGCAGGCTGGGACGTTCTACATTCGGTCGCTCAGTTGGCCGCAGAGTGCCGATGCCGACAACCAGGGCGTGGGGCCGCTTCAGTTGGAGACCATCGCTGTGCGCGATGATGGACGCCGCGCACAGGTCACACGAACGACCGGGGCGCGCTTTATCTGCGCCAACCGTGGAACGCAAGATGGAGGCGTGTTTGCGCTGCCCATGATTTCCATCGATGGCCAGGAGTTTTCCGCCATTCCGCAATCCCCCAAGCAGGGACAGCCGTCGATGCGCGTCTATGGTCTGGGCGCACAGCCGTTGACCGCCGATCACCCTTGTGCACTGCGTGCAGACCTGGGTTTTTCTCCCAGCAAAGCGGTGTTTGGCTATCCGTCCGCATCGGCTGGTTGGCTGACCTACAGCGATCTGGGCAGCGTGTACGTCTTTGACCGGCAGTTGCGCCAAGCCTTTCGACTGGATCAGGCGCGCGACCGAACGTTGGTCAGCGCATTTCCGGCATTGACGCGGGACGGACGCGTTGTCTACGGAGCTACCTGGCGCGAGTGTGAAGGCACAAGCCGCTGCACCGAGCAGGCGGGCTACGTCGTCGCTGACCCCTACCAGAGCCAGGCCTACAAGGCGTATTGGCAAACGCGAGGCACGCCGGCGCCTAAATCTTGCATCACGCAGGCCGAGGTCGATGCCGAACGCCGAGACTTCGCCCGCATGCATGCACTGCCAGACTGAATTCGCGGTCGGCGCTTGCGCGCACAGCGCGCTTTCACAATGAGGTCGCGTGGGACAATCCAGCCATGAACGAAGTGAACGCAGATCAGGCAGAACTGGCCAAGTTCTCGGCATTGGCGCACCAATGGTGGAATCTGGAGGGCGAGTTTGCTGCCCTGCATCAGATCAATCCACTTCGGCTGGATTGGATAGACAGCATCAGTCCGCTGAACGGCAGGCGCGTGCTGGATGTGGGTTGCGGCGGTGGCATCCTGGCCGACGCCATGGCACGCCGTGGCGCGCAGGTCTTGGGCATCGACCTGGCTGAAAAATCGCTGAAAGTGGCGCAACTTCATGCCCTGGAAACCCAGACGCCGGATGTGACTTACCGACAGGTGGCCGCCGAAGCGCTCAGCGACGAGATGCCAGAAGCCTTCGATACGGTCACATGCATGGAAATGCTTGAGCACGTGCCCGACCCGGCGTCCGTCGTGAATGCCTGCGCGCGTTTGGTGCGCCCAGGCGGTTGGGTGTTTTTTTCCACCATCAATCGAAACGCCAAATCATTTTTGCTGGCGATCGTTGGTGCCGAATACGTCGCCAAAATGGTGCCGCGCGGCACCCATGAATATGCGCGGCTGCTCCGTCCGCACGAACTGGCGTCGTTTTGCCGTTCGGCTGGCCTGGATCTGATGCGCAGCAGCGGGCTGGAGATTCATCCGTTGACGCGTCGTTTCAAGTTGACGTCCGACACCAGCGTCAACTACATGGTCGCTGCGCGCAAGCCTGGGTGAGCGTCGCGTTGGCACCGTCGTCCAGCATCCGCGCCGTGCTGTTCGATCTGGATGGCACCTTGATCGACAGCGCACCCGATCTGGCCTTGGCCGGTAACACGCTGCGCCAAGCCCGTGGGCTTGCCCCGATTGAGCACAGTGTTTACCGACCACATTCCGGATCCGGCGCGCGCGGTATCCTTCGCGTGGCGCTGAGCGCGACCCCTGAGCTGCCCGCGTACGAAGCCCTGCGTGAAGAATTCCTGGCCGCGTACCACGGGCACCTGCTGACGCACACAGCGTTTTTCGACGAGGTCGAGCAGTTGTTGGGGGCCTTGGGCCGCCAAGGCATTGCCTGGGGCATCGTGACCAACAAGGCCTATCGGTTCACGCAACCCACGGTTCAGGCCTTCCCTGCGCTTCAGCGCGCTGCAACCGTTGTCTGCGGCGACACCACGCCCCATACCAAACCGCACCCCGCGCCTTTGTTGGCGGCCATGGCAGCCGCAGGCATGTCGCCCGAGCACACCGTCTACGTGGGTGACGACCAAAGAGACATTCAGGCCGGCCGCGCTGCCGGCACTCGCACCGTCGCGGCGGCCTACGGCTACCTCGGGCCGGATACCGATCCGCGGGATTGGGGCGCTGACGCCATCATCCATTCGCCTCTCGGGCTATTGAAATTGCTCGATCCGGCTTAAAATAGGCCTTTCTGGGGCTGCATTGGTTTCGACGTGGGTTGGAATCGCTTCAGGGCATGCCGAGGTTCAGTCACCTCGTAAAACAGCTGAAAAAAACTAACTGCAAACGACGAACGTTTCGCACTCGCCGCTTAATCAGCGGTGAGCCTCGCAACAGCAGGCCGATGGGCTGGGCAAGGGCGGCGCAAGCTGTCCAGGCTGCGAGGGAATCTACATTGGCTGGTTTGTGTCCGGGTACCTTGGGCGCAGGCAAGATTCAAGGGTACTGGCCGATTGGATAGCGTGCGGCTGCGCGATCCGGTTGGCGAGACTTAAATCAGACCGCTAAGCATGTAGAACTGGGCGTGGAAGATTTGCGGACGCGGGTTCAAATCCCGCCAGCTCCACCATACACTCGTACAAAGGCCGCCAGCAACATACAGTTGGCGGCCTTTTTCTATGGAAAATCAACATCTTATCTGGCTGATTGGTACATCAGCGTACAATGAAAGCCACCGTTGGATGGGGGTGCAAAGTGGGGTGTATCTCTGTTTGGTCCGCGAATCAGGGGGATTTGTACCCCCATGATTGCCACACAAGGGGTGCAAGGATGCTCACTGACGCCAAATGCAAGAACGCCACATGCCCGCCAGATCGCCGGCAGGCGCGGTTCACCGACTCGGGCGGGATGTACCTCCAGGTGAGCCCGAACGGATCCAAGCGCTGGTTTCTGAAGTACCGGGTCGCCGGCAAGGAGAAGCAGCTTGCACTGGGCAGCTACCCGGCGGTGAGTCTTGCCGAAGCTAGGCGCGCCAGGGACGTGGCGAAGCTGCAGAAGTCGGAGGGCGTCGATCCCGTGCAGGCGCGCAAGTTGAACAAGCTCAAGGGCGAGCGCGAAGGCAATGAGACCTTCAAGGCCGTGGCCCTGGAGTGGCATGCCAAGCAAGTTGACGGATGGAGTCCCGGGCACGCCCATCGCACGCTGCGTCAACTGGAGCGGGATCTGTTTCCCTGGCTGGCCGACCGGCCCATGGTGGACATCGAGCCCATGGAACTGCTGAGCGTGTTGCAGAAGGTCGAGGAGCGCGGCGCGGTGGAAACTGCCGACCGCGGCCTGATGCTCGCTCGTCAGGTCTACGACTTCTGGTTACCGACGGCACCCAAGGAGCAGCGCAATATCACCGAGGGACTGAAGAAGCGCCTCACGCCTTACCGAGGCTCGAAATTTCCCGCCATCGTAGAGCCAAAACGCTTCGGCGAGCTGCTGCGCTCAATGGATGCCTACAAGGGCGGCCCGCTGGTGCGCACAGCGCTTTTGCTGGCGCCGCTGCTGTACCAGCGCCCCGGCAACCTGCGCATGATGGAGTGGGCTGAACTCGATCTTGACGCCGCCATCTGGACGATTCCGAGCGCCAAGATGAAGCGCTCCAAGGTGGAGAAGGAAAACGGCGAGGCCCACGTCGTCCCCCTTCCAAAGCAGGCCGTCGCGCTGCTTCGCGACTTGCATCCGCTCACCGGGCACAGTCGCTACACGTTCCCTGGTCAGCGCGACCACGATAGGCCACTGTCTGACAACTCGGTGCGCAGCGCGCTGTACGCGCTCGGATTCGGCACGACGCAGAGCTGGCACGGCTTCCGCGCCAGCGCGCGCACGATGATGGTCGATGAGTTGGATCTTGATCCGCTGGCCATCGAGGCCAATCTGGCGCATGCGGTCAAGGATTCGAACGGCCGCAGCTACAACAGGACGCAGTATTTGGGGAAGCGTTTCGCGCAGATTCAGCTGTGGGCCGACTACTTGGACAAGTTGCGGCAGGGCGAAGCTGTGACAGCAATCCGACGGGCGGCCTGAGGTGGCTAAACCCTCGACCAGCGGCAGTAGGCCGCGCATGCTTAAGCGTCAGATCGGGGAATCGATTGCACGCCTAGAGGAGGCGATGGCAGCGCGTACGGTGGGCTGGGAGTGGTCACCGCTTCTCGGCCTGTACCGCCGCT
>JAGOEM010000335.1 GCA_017997715.1 Ottowia sp. | reverse complement strand
ACGCTGGCCGCCGGGTAGCGCGCCAGCAGCCAGGCCCAGGCGCCGTAGCCGAACAGCGTGTTGCCCACCGACTGCCACAGCACCGCCACCCAGGTGCCCCAGGTGGCCGACAGCAGCCCGGCGCGGATGGCGGGCCAGCCCTCCAGCAGCAGCGACAGCGCCACCAGCGGCGGCACGGCGAACAGGCTGCTCCACACCATGTAGCCCAGCGCGTCCACGCGGCCCGCGGCGCGGCTGACGATGTTGCCGCAGGCCCAGGCCAGGGCGGCCAGCAGCATCAGCACCAGCCCCAGCGGCGTGACGGAGGCGCCCTCGGTCACGGCGTGCCAGCCGATCAGCACCATGCCCGCCACCGACAGGGCCATGGCCAGCACCTGGAACACGCGCACCCGCTCGCCCGCCAGCAGCATGGCCAGGCCGATGGTGAAGAACACCTGCACCTGCACCACCAGCGAGGCCAGGCCGGGCGAGACGAAGCGCGTCATGGCGATGAACATCAGCCCGAACTGCGCCACCCCGATCAGCAGCCCGTAGGCCGCCACGTTGCGCCAGCTGGCCGCCGGCCGGCCGATGAACAGCAGCGCCGGAAACGCCGCCAGCGCAAAACGCAGCGCCGCCAGCGCCAGTGGCGGCAGGTGCGCCAGCGCGTACTTGATGACCACGAAGTTGGTGCCCCACACGGCCACCACCGCCAGGCCCAGCAGCAGGTGGCGCAGTGGCAGCGTGCTGGATGCCGGGGCGGACAGGGGAGCGATCATGGGGTGGGTGGTTGAGGATAAAAATAGGCCGCAGGCGGCTACAGACAAGCGCCAAAAGCTATCAGTACGATAGCTTCAGAGCGGCCGATCGCCCAGCACCGGCAGGCCGGGCGCCAGTTCGCGCACGCGTTCGTCCACGTAGTAGCCGCCGGCCTCGGTGTAGCGCAGCAGCAGGCGCTGGCAGTCGGCGCAGCGGAACAGCGTGCAGCGGTTGTAGGGGTAGAAGTGCGGCGCCACCGGCGCGTCGGCCGATTCGTAGCGCGTGCCCTGCGGGTGCAGTTCCTCGAAGCTCGGCTCGTACACGTCCGCATCGCGCAGCGTGCCCACGGCCTGCATGCGCGCGGCGGGCCAGCGCTCGGGCGGCAGGCTGCGCCAGCCGGCGCAGGCGCCCACGCTGCAAGCGCAGTGCGGCGCGGCGGGCGCCTGGGCCTGCAGGGCGCGCAGTTCGTCGGGGGGCAGCGGGTGGTTCATGCCTGCATTGTGGGGCCGCGCTACAGTCGGTTCCGCCATGTGGTTCCTCGCCCGCCGCATCCTGCGCGACCTGCGCCACGCCGGCTTCGCCGACGACGAGGCGCAGGCGGTGCGCCAGACGCCCGCCATGTGGGCGCAGCTCACCGACTTCCATCGCCAGGGCGGCTGCATCGAGCGGGTCGAGGCTGCCTTCAGCGCCGCCACCGGCCAGCCGGGGCTGATCCGCTTCTTCCACCCGCCCGCGCCAGCGGTATGCACCCACGCCACGTTCGGGTCGCTGGCGCACGAGTTGGGCCACGCGCTGCTGTTTCCGCCCCAGTGGCAGCCTGCCGCCAGCTTTGCCGACGCGCAGGCCTACGCCCGCTCGCGCGAGTTGGGCGAGGCCCACGCCTGGCTCAACCAGTACCGCCTGTGCCGCGCCAAGGTGGGCGGTGCGCCCGAAGGCGGTCACGTGCAATGGATCGAGAACGACGAGGACTTCGGCACCCGCCCGGTGGACCTGTTCGCCCGCATCGCCGAGCGCGAGGCCGCCGGCTGGCACGAGGCGCGGATCCTGGACGAGCTGGCCGTGCTCAACGCCAACATGTTCCCCAGCGGCATGGGCGAGGGCAACTTCAAGACCTACGGCCAGTGCAACCGCTGGGAGTGGCTGCAGGCCACGCAGCCGCCCGGTTCGCCGTTTCGCCGCTTCATCGCCCAGCTGCCGCGCGCACCGAATGCCGACGACCAGAAGCTGCTGATGAAGTTCAACCTGTTCACGCCCGTCGCAGCGCTGCCCGCCAGCGGCGCCGACCCGCTGGCCCCTCTGGCCGCGGCGCTGGGCGGCGTGGCCACGCGCGGCGATCTGCCGGCGCTGTACGCCCTGGCGTGCGACACGGTGCCGGGCGCACGGCCCGGCGTGGCCTGGGCCTGCGCGCGCGGCGGTGGCGCGGCGCCGCTTACCCAGACCTGACCGCGAGCCCGTGGCCGGGTCGTGATCAACCATGATCACCGCGCCCGCCCGCAGGCGATGCAGCGGTGCTCTGGTACCGTCTGGAGTTCAAGACGATGACCAATGACCGCGGCTGACGCCCATGACTTGTTTGTCATTGAAGCGCAGCGAGGTCATTCGTCATTTGTCATTTTTGGAGGCGCATTCCATGATGCCGGCTGCAGAAAGCCCGCACCCCGCTCCGTAGAATCCGCCGGGCCTGCCCGCTCCCTCTGCATGTCTTCCACCCACCCTCCGACCCTGCCTGCCGCCGCCGACGAGCGCGATGCCGACGCGGCGCGTGTGCCCGATTCGGTCGAGGTCGACGCCGCGCTGGTGGACAACGTGCTGGCCACGCTGCGCGGGCTGCAATGGCCCTCGCTCATCACGGC
>JAGOEM010000334.1 GCA_017997715.1 Ottowia sp. | reverse complement strand
GTGTACGGCTATTCGATCAGCGCGCACGTGCCCGAACCCACCTTTGCCCCACGCAGCGGGGTGATGGACGAGCGCTACAAGGTCGCCATCAGCCGCATGGGCCAGCGCGTGCGCGTGGCGGGTTCGGCCGAGATCGGCGGCCAGCCCGAGGCGATGAACCAGAACGCGCTGCAAACGCTGTACAAGGTGCTGTCCGACTGGTTCCCCTCAGCCGGGCGCCTGTCCAGTGGCGTGCAGGTCTGGAAAGGCGCGCGCCCGATGTTGCCCGACGGCCCGCCGGTGATCGGCGCCAGCGGCCGGCCCGGCCTGTGGCTGAACCTGGGGCACGGCTCCAGCGGCTGGGCACTGTCGTGCGGCAGCGCCCGCGTGCTGGCCGACCAGATGGCGGGGCGCACGCCCGAGATCGACACCGAAGGCCTGGGCATCGAACGCCTGCGCTGACTGGCGCGCCCACGCCGGGGCGCGCGGCGCGCGCTGCCCAGCCGGCGGCACAATCGGCCCATGCCGCACCGCGTCACCCACGAACAACCGCTGCCGCTGTACGACGTGGCCGCCACCCGCCGTATCGAAGTGGCCGCCGCAGCCGCCCTGCCCGCCCACACGCTGATGCAGCGCGCGGGCCTGGCCGTGGCCCGCCTGGCCTGCGCACTGGCGCCGCACGCGCGCACCATCTGGATCGCCTGCGGCCCCGGCAACAACGGCGGCGACGGCCTGGAAGCGGCTATGCACCTGCAGCGCTGGGGCCACCAGCCCATCGTGACCTGGCGGGGCGACGCCGCGCAAGCGCCGCCCGATGCCCGCGCCTCGTACCACCGCGCGCTGGCGGCGGGCGTGCGCATCAGCCCCCACGCACCCGACACCGCCGGCCTCAGTGCACAAGACCTGTGCATCGATGCGCTGCTGGGCATTGGCGCCACGCGCGCGCCATCGGGCCCCATGGCCGACTGGCTGGCACGCATGGCAAGCAGCCGCGCGCTGCGCTTGGCGGTCGATGGGCCAAGCGGGTTGAATGCCGATACCGGCCAGTGGCTGCCGGCGCCTAGTCCTGATTTGATAGCTGCCAACGCTCACTCGACGGGCGCTACAGGCATTTTTGATACGGAATCCAGGCACCACACGCTCAGCCTGCTGACGCTCAAGCCCGGCCTGTTCACCGCGCAGGGGCGCGACGCCTGCGGCACCCTGTGGTTTGACGACCTGACGCTTGCCCCGCCCACCGAAGGCGCCCCCGCGCCCACCGCCTGGCTGATCGGCCAGCCCGCCAGCGCACCGCGCCCGCACGCCAGCCACAAGGGCAGCCATGGCGATGTGGCGGTGATCGGCGGCGAAACGCTGCCGCGCGTCGGCGACGAGGCGCAGGTCATCTACGAGGAGCAGGCGATCGACGAGCCGCCAGTGGCACCCACCGCGCGCGCGGCGTTGAACACCTTGCCGCCCCGCGCCGCGCTGAACCCGCAGGCGACCGAGGTGGGCGCCGCGCACACAGTGCCGCCCACATCTTCCACGCCACCCGAATCGCCCACCTCACCCTCCTCGCCCACCTCCAGCGCCATGACCGGCGCGGCCCTGCTGGCCGCCAGCGCGGCGCTGCATGGTGGCGCCGGCCGCGTGTACGTAGCGCTGCTGGGCGCACCCCCGCTGGGGTGCGACACCTCGCAGCCCGAGCTGATGTTCCGCGCACCCGCATCGCTTGCGCTGGCAGGCTTGACCGCCGTCTGCGGCTGCGGCGGTGGCGTCTCGGTCGCGGCCGTCCTGCCTGCCGTGCTGGCACAGGCGCCCCGGCTGGTGCTGGATGCGGACGCGCTCAACGCCATCGCGGCGGACCGTGATTTGCAAACAGCACTGACCGCCCGCGCCGCCCAGGCATTCACCACCGTGCTGACCCCGCACCCGCTGGAAGCCGCGCGCCTGCTGGGCTGTACCACGGCCCAGGTGCAACACGACCGCGTGGCTGCGGCCCAGGCGCTGGCCCAACGCTTTCAGGCCGTGGCGGTGCTGAAAGGCAGCGGCACCGTGGTGGCCGCGCCTGGCGGGCCGGTGCACATCAACCCCACGGGCAATGCACGCCTGGGCACCGCAGGCACGGGCGACGTGCTGGCGGGTTTGATTGGGGCGCGCCTGGCCGCCGGCTTACCTGGGCTGCAAGCGGCGTGCGCCGCCGTCTATCAGCACGGCGCCGTGGCCGACGATTGGGCGCCGGGCGTGGCACTGACGGCATCCGCCCTGGCCCGCGCGCTGCAGCCCTGATTCAACCGGGCACAGGCCACGCCCACGCCCCGCCACCGCGCCTTTCGGCAACCCAAGTCGCCAGGCCAAGACGCAGCGAAGGCGGTTGCCGCCTCACGCCGCAGGGCGCGCGCCCGTTCAGCCTCGCCCCACGAAGGGCATCTTGGTGGCCATCACGGTGTGGAAAAGCACGTTCGCTTCCGGTGGCAGATTGGCCATGTACAGCACCGATTGGCCGACGAAGTCGACGTCGATCATCGGCTCTATCGCCACCGTGCCGTTGGCCTGCGGCACGCCCTTGGCCATGCGCGCCGCCAGCTCGGTCATGGCGTTGCCCACGTCGATCTGGCCCACGGCGATGTCCCAGGC
>JAGOEM010000333.1 GCA_017997715.1 Ottowia sp. | reverse complement strand
ATCGGCCCGGGCGTTGAGCTGTTGAATCAATGGCACGACGCCGCCTTGGGGGGCGCGCCAGTCGATCCAGTGCATGAAGCTCTGCACGCCGGCATCGATGATCACCTCGGCATGGGCCACGGCGGCCTGGCGGTTGGCTTGGCCGGTGTGAACCACCTGGGCCAGGTCATCGACGGTGTACAGGTACACGTCATCCAGCGCCTTGACTTCGGGCTCGATATCGCGCGGTACGGCCAGATCGACCATGAAGATGGGCCGGTGGCGGCGCTTTTTCAGGGCGCGTTCGACGGCGCCCAGGCCAATGATGGGCAGCTGGCTGGCGGTGCAGCTGATCACCGCATCGAATTCGTGCAGCCGCTCGGGCAGATCAGCCAGACGAAGCACTTCGGCGCCAAAGCGCGCGCCGAGTTTCTCGCCGCGTTCCAGCGTGCGGTTGGCGATGGCGATCGATTTGGGGTTCTTGGCAGCGAAATGGGTGACTGCCAGCTCGATCATTTCGCCGGCACCCACAAACAGAACGCGAATGCCGGTAAGGTCTTCAAACAGGTTGCCAGCCAGGCGCACTGCGGCAGCGGCCATGCTGATGGAGTGCGCGCCAATCTCGGTCGACGAGCGCACCTGCTTGGCCACGGCAAAACTGCGCTGGAACAGCTGGTTCAGCGTGGTGCCCAGGGCGCCCGCTTCTTCGGCAGCGCGCACGGCGCTTTTCATCTGGCCAAGGATCTGGGGTTCGCCCAGCACCATGCTGTCCAATCCGCTGGCCACACGAAACGCGTGGCGTGCGGCCAAACCGTCGTGCAGGACGTAGGTATGGTCGCGCAGCGCGTGGGCGGGCACGTCGCCGGCTTGCGCCAGCCAGTTCAGCGTGTGGTCAAAATCGGGGCTGCCCGACGCGCAATACACCTCGGTGCGGTTGCAGGTGGACAGGATCGCCGCTTCCGGGTGCCCGGGGTGTGCCTTGCGCAGCACGCTCAGCGCAGGCGCCATTTGATCGAGCGCGAACGCAAACCTGCCGCGCAGATCGAGCGGCGCGGTGTTGTGATTGAGTCCTAACGCCCATACGGCCATAGTGCCCGATTATAAAATTGCACAGAGCCTCGTGTGCTGCGCTGTACGCATGGCCTCATGACCCTCATCAAGAAAATCATGGATTTCGTTGACCTTGTGTGGCACCTGGCGGGCTTTGTGGCCCCGGCTGCGGTTTTGTCGGTGGCCATCGTGGCGTTCAGTCGCCTGCTTTGGCGGGCGCCTGACCATGTGGTGAGCGTCCGCGTCCAGTTGGCGGCGCAACTGATCGTAGGGTGTGGCGTTCTGTTGCTTGGCCTGATCCTCAGCGGCCACGATGGGCGGATGTCGACTTACGCCGCGTTGGCCGTGGTTGCCGGCAGCCTGCAATGGGCGCTGCTGAGGGGCGCCAAGCGCTAGCCCTGCAGTCGGCGCGCAGCGCGATATATCTGACGGACCCCGCTGTCTGGCGGTCACACTTGGGCGGCCTGGGCCAGCGCGGGGGGTGCTGACATCACCATCGCGGGGCTGGACAGGGGCAGCCCGGCTTGGCGCAGCTCGCCCAGAATCGTGAAGAGCAGCTCGCTGCGCACTGCGCTGGCCTGGCGTGGCCCAGGCACATAGGCCACGGCCTGGAAGATCAGCAGCCCGTTTTCTATCCCTTCCAGCGTGAGCGAGGGCGCGGGCGCCTTGAGCACGGCGGGGTGGTCGGTACAGGCGGCCAGAATCAGCTCGCGCACACGGTGCGCGTCGGTGTCCAGGGGCATCGGCAAGCGAATCAGCACGCGCCCCTCGGCGTTCGACAGGGTCATGTTGCGCACGGTCTTGGTGATGAATTCCGAATTAGGCACGATCAAGGTGGAGCGGTCGCCCAGCGCGATCTCGGTGGCGCGCACGTTGATGCGGCGCACATCGCCTTCGGTGTTGCCCAGCACCACCCAGTCGCCCACCTTCACCGGCCGTTCGGCCAGCAGGATCAGGCCTGAGATGAAGTTCTGCACGATCGCCTGCAGCCCGAACCCGATGCCCACCGACAGCGCGCTGGCAATCCACGCGATGCGGTTGATGCCGATGCCCAGCGCCGACAGCGCCAGCGCCACCACCACAATCGCCCCCGCGTAGCCCAGCAGCGTGACGATCGAGCTTCGCATGCCGGGCTCCATCGTGGTCGTCGGCAGGTAGCGTTCCTGCAGCCAGTGGCGCGCCACCCGCAGCGTGATGAAACCGAATGCCAGCACGCCCACAGCGCCGAACAGGGCCGAAGGCACCAGTTGAAACTCGCCGATCTTGATGCCGTCGCCGAATTCGCCGCTGCGCTGGACGACCTGGGCGGGGCCGGTGCCCAGCGGCTCCACCAGCGCGGCCAGCATGAGGAAAAACAGCGCCACGCGTGCAATGGCTGAAAGCACCACCGCCGCCTGGTTCAGCGTGCTGGGGGCAAAGCCAAAGCTGGTCTGAAGCCGTTGGCCGAAGCCGCTCTTGGCCGACAGCAGCGCCATGAACAGATCGTCGGCAAACTTGAACAACACGTAGAACGCGGCCACCACAATGCCCGTCCACGTCAGTTGCCCCACCGCCGCGTTGGCCAGGGCGACATAGC
>JAGOEM010000157.1 GCA_017997715.1 Ottowia sp. | reverse complement strand
AGGCCGATACGCTCAAGGGCCGGCAACTGCCGGTCATGTACTCGTTCAAGCGGGCCGATTTCTTCAGCATCTCGGGCAACCTGGCCACGCAGTTTCCGCAAGCCGTGGGCTGGGCCATGGCGTCGGCGATCAAGGGCGACACGCGCATCGCGTCGGCCTGGATCGGCGACGGCGCCACCGCCGAATCCGACTTCCACACCGCGCTGACCTTTGCCCACGTGTACCGCGCGCCGGTGATCCTGAACGTGGTCAACAACCAGTGGGCCATTTCCACATTCCAGGCGATTGCGGGCGGTGAATCCACCACCTTTGCCGCACGCGGCGTGGGCTGCGGCATCGCTTCGCTGCGCGTGGATGGCAACGACTTTCTGGCGGTGTACGCCGCCACGCAATGGGCGGCCGAACGCGCCCGCGGCAACCACGGCCCCACGCTGATCGAATGGGTGACCTACCGCGCCGGCGGGCATTCCACGTCGGACGACCCGTCCAAATACCGCCCCGCCGACGACTGGGAACGCTTTCCGCTGGGCGACCCGATCACGCGCCTCAAGCAGCATTTGATGGGCCTGGGCGCCTGGTCCGAACAAGAGCACGAACTGGTGCAGAAAGAGCTGGAAGCCGAAGTCATCGCCGCGCAGAAAGAAGCCGAAAGCTACGGCACGCTGCTGGATGGCCAGATTCCCAGCGCCGCCACCATTTTTGAGGACGTCTACGAAACCATGCCGGAGCACCTGCGCCGGCAGCGTCAGGAAATGGGAGTCTGAGCATGGTGACAGAAGCAAAAACCACCGCCGCCGACGTTTCCGAGGCCGGCGCCAGCAAGCCCATGACCATGATCCAGGCCCTGCGTTCGGCCATGGACGTGATGATGGCGCGCGACCCCGATGTGATCGTCTTCGGCCAGGACGTGGGCTATTTCGGCGGCGTGTTCCGCGTTACCGAAGGCCTGCAGGCCAAGTACGGCAAGACCCGCTGCTTTGACACGCCGATCAGCGAAGGCGGCATCGTCGGCGTGGCCGTGGGCATGGGCGCCTATGGCCTGCGCCCGGTGGCCGAGATCCAGTTTGCCGACTACTTCTACCCCGCGTCGGACCAGATCGTGTCGGAAGCGGCGCGGCTGCGCTACCGATCGGCCGGCGACTTCACCTGCCCGATCACCGTGCGCATGCCCTGCGGCGGCGGCATCTACGGCGGACAAACGCACAGCCAGAGCCCCGAAGCGCTGTTCACCCACGTCAGCGGCCTGCGCACGGTGCTGCCCAGCAACCCCTACGACGCCAAGGGCCTGCTGATTTCGGCCATTGAGTGCAACGACCCGGTGATCTTTCTGGAGCCCAAGCGGCTGTACAACGGCCCGTTTGATGGTCACCACGACCACCCGGTCGTGCCCTGGTCCAAGCACGCGATGGGCAACGTGCCCGAGGGCTATTACAAGGTGCCGCTGGAATCGGCCGCCGTGTTCCGCCCCGGCAACGCGCTGACCGTGCTGACCTACGGCACCATGACCTGGGTGGCCGAATGCGCCGCGCAGGAGACCGGCATCGACGCAGAGATCATCGACCTGCGATCGATCTGGCCGCTGGACCTGGACGCCATCGTCGCGTCGGTCAAGAAAACCGGCCGCTGCGTGATCGTGCATGAAGCGACCAAGACCAGCGGCTTTGGCGCCGAGCTGTCGGCGCTGGTGCAAGAGCACTGCTTCTACCAGCTGGAAGCGCCCATCGAACGCGTGGCGGGCTGGGACACGCCCTACCCGCACGCCCAGGAATGGGCCTATTTCCCCGGCCCGGCCCGCGTCGGCGCCGCGTTTCAACGCGCAATGGAGGCATGACCATGGGACAGTACGCCATCAAGATGCCCGACATTGGCGAAGGCATTGCAGAAGTTGAATTGGTCGAATGGCGCGTGAAGCCAGGCGACACCGTGGCCGAGGACCAGATCCTGGCCGACGTGATGACGGACAAGGCGACGGTGGAAATCCCCTCGCCCGTGGCCGGCACCGTGTTGGAGCTGAGCGGCAAGCCCGGCGCGCTGATGGCCGTCGGGGCCGAGTTGATTCGGCTGGAAGTGGAAGGCGCCGGCAACGTGACGGCCAAGGCACCTGCCACAGCCGGCACCGCTGCGCCTGCAGCTTCGCCGGCACCCAATGCGGCAGCACCAACGCCCACGCCCGCACCAGCAGCCCAGGCGCCCGTGGCAGCGCCCCCGCCCGCTACGGCCGCCCCGGCACGCAGCGCGCCGGCAGCCCAACGGCCGTCTGCCGCTGCGCCTGTGGCGATGCGCGCGCCGGGCGAGAAGCCCATCGCCTCGCCCGCCGTGCGCCAGCGCGCGCTGGCGCTGGGCATTGAATTGCAGTTCGTCCACGGCAGCGGCCCCATCGGCCGTATCACGCACGAAGACCTGGACGTGTATGTGGCCGCCGGCGGCCAGCCGCGCACCACGCCGGCCAGCAGCATCTACGCCGAACGCCATGGCGAAGAAGCGATTCCCGTGATCGGCCTGCGCCGCAAGATCGCGCAGAAGATGCAGGACGCCAAGCGCCGCATTCCGCACTTCAGCTATGTGGAAGAGATCGACGTCACCGAGATCGAAGGCCTGCGCGCGCAGCTGAACGAACGCTACGGCAAGACGCGCGGCAAGCTCACGCTGCTGCCGCTGCTGGCCCGCGCCGTGGTGCTGGCGCTGCGCGACTTCCCGCAGATGAACGCGCGCTTTGACGACGACGCGGGCGTGGTCACGCGCTACCAGCCGGTGCACCTGGGCATTGCCACGCAGACCGACAACGGCCTGCTGGTGCCCGTGTTGCGCCACGCCGAAGCCCTGGACCCGTGGGCCTGCAGCCACGAAATCGCCCGCCTGGCCGAAGCCGGGCGCAGCGGCAAGGCGGGGCGCGACGAACTGTCGGGCTCCACCATCACCATCAGCAGCCTGGGGCCGCTGGGCGGCATCGTCACCACGCCGGTCATCAACCACCCTGAAGTGGCCATCATCGGCGTGAACAAGATCGTCGAACGCCCGGTGTTCCGTGGTGGCCTGGTGGTGGGGCGCAAGCTGATGAACCTGTCGTCCTCGTTCGACCACCGCGTGGTCGATGGCATGGACGCCGCGCAATTCATCCAGGCGATCCGCGCGCTGCTCGAATCGCCCGCCCAACTGTTCGTGGAGTAAACCCGCCATGCCATCCAAAACCACCACCCTGCTCATCATTGGCGGCGGGCCCGGCGGCTACGTGGCCGCCATCCGCGCCGCGCAACTGGGCGTGCCCACCGTGCTGGTCGAAGGCGTTGCCCCCGGCGGCACCTGCCTGAACATCGGCTGCATTCCGTCCAAGGCCTTGATCCACGCGGCCGACGAATACGCGCTGGTGCGCCACGCGGCGGACGAATCCAAAGCGTCACCACTGGGCATTCGTGCCCAGGCGGCCAGCATCGACCTCAACGCCACCCAGGCCTGGAAAGACGGCGTGGTGACCAAGCTGACCGGCGGCGTTGCCGCACTGCTGCGCAAGGCCGGCGTGCAAATGCTGGAAGGCTGGGCGCGCATCGTCGACGGCAAAACGGTCGAGGTGACCGGCGCCAACGGCAGCACGTCGCGCGTGCAGTGCGAACACCTGCTGCTGGCCACCGGCTCTGAACCCATGGCGCTGCCCACCTTGCCGTTTGGCGGCAAGGTGATGTCGTCCACCGAAGCGCTGGCGCTGACCGAAGTGCCGCGCCACCTGGTCGTGGTGGGCGCGGGCTATATCGGGCTGGAACTGGGCATGGCCTGGCGCAAGCTGGGGGCCGATGTCACCATCGTCGACGTGGCCGACCGCGTGCTGCCGGGCTACGACGAAGACCTGGGCAAGCCGGTGATGGCCGCGCTCAAGCGCCTGGGCATCGTGTTGCACCTGGGCTGCACCGCCGATGGGCTGACCGCCGACGGCGAAGGCCTGCGCCTGCGCAGCCAGCACGCCGACGAATTCGTGTTGCCGGCCGACAAGATCCTGGTGGCCGCTGGCCGCCGCCCGCGCACTGCGGGGCTGGAATCGCTGCAGCTTGACATGAACGGCCGCGCCGTGAAGGTGGATGCCACCGGGCGCACTTCCATGCGCAACGTGTGGGCGATTGGCGATCTGACGGGCGAACCCATGCTGGCGCACCGCGCCATGGCGCAGGGCGAAGTGGCGGCCGAATGCATCGCTGGCCACAAGCGCCGATTCGAGCCGCTGGCCATTCCCGCCGTGTGCTTCACCGACCCCGAGGTGGTGGCCGTGGGCCAGACCCAGGCGCAGGCCGAACAGGCGGGTATCGAAGCGATGTCATCGCAGTTCCCGTTCGCCGCCAACGGCCGTTCGCTGACCATGGAAGGCGGCGAAGGCTTTGTGCGCGTGGTCGCCCGCAAGGACAACCACCTCATCCTGGGCTGGCAGGCCGTGGGCGCCGGTGTGTCCGAGCTGGCAGCGGCCTTCAGCTACGCCATTGAAATGGGCGCGCGGCTGGAAGACGTGGGCGCCATCATCCATGCGCACCCCACGCTGGGCGAAGCGGTGCAGGAATCGGCCCTGCGCGCGCTGGGCCGGGCGATTCATCTGTAGCGGGATCGGGCCGGAGCTTGGGCGCAGCCGTGCGGCGCAGCTACCGGCCGCCCGAACTTGGGCAGGCCGGCACGCGAACAAGAAAGAGTGAACCGACGACACGGCGCGCGGCGGGACGGGACGGGACGGGACGGGCGCGTCCGAAGCGAGTGCACCAGCGCCGCGCCGCGCGCTGGTCAGTCCAGTGGGGCGAAGCGCGGCTGCTGCCGCCCGTCAATCTCCACCGTGCCGACGAACATGGCGTGCGGCCGCACCCACCAGCCTGTGCGGTTGTACAGCGGCCGGTAGACCACCAGCGGCTCCAGCGTTTCGCTGTGCCGCGCGACGGCAAGCACCTCGTACTCGCCGCCCTTGTAGTGGCGGTAGCGGCCGGGCGTGATGGGGGGCAGAGCAGGCAGATCGTCCATGGATGGGTTGCGCAAAGCGACCCAGCTTGCCACAACATGGGCCGTGCGCCGAAGCTGGTGCGGCACCGCGCGGTTGCAGCCCCGCAGCCCTCTCCGCCGCGCCGCAGCCCAAGACGGCAACGGCAACGGCAACGGCAACACACGATCTTGCACAATGCCGGTTTGCCGCGCCGCCGCCTGGCGGCCCTCCATCAGCCCCACGCATTTCGTCATGAAGATCGGCCTCATCTACGCCCGCGCACGCAATGGCGCCATCGGCAAAAACGGCGTCATGCCCTGGCATTTGCCGGAAGACCTGGCGCACTTCAAGCGCACCACGCTGAACCACCCGGTCATCATGGGCCGGCGCACCTGGGATTCGATCCCCGCGCGCTTTCGCCCGCTGCCGGGGCGCGACAACATCGTCATCACGCGCCAGCCAGATTGGCAAGAAAATGGCGCCCAGCGCGCGTCCAGCCTGCGAGAGGCGCTACAAAAATGTGAAGGATCGGCGCAAGCCTGGGTGATCGGTGGCGCGCAAATCTACGCCCAAGCCATGCCGCTGGCCGACGAACTGGTGGTGACCGAGATCGACGCCGATTTTGACGGTGATGCCTTCGCCCCCGCCATCGGGCCGGAATGGCAAGCGGTGGCGCGCGTGCCCTTCACTTCGGCCACGGGCCTTGGCGGCGCCTTTGTCACCTGGCGCCGCACGCCAGCGGCGTAAGCCTCTGCGCCTGTCGCATCGATTCACAAAGCCACAGGCCAAGGGATAAGACCATGACGCGGCCATTCAAGGTTGGTGAACACGTCCGCTGGAATTCCGAGGCGGGTTATGTCGGCGGGCACATCGTGCGCGTGCACACGCAGGATTTCGACTGGAAGGGCTACACCCACCGCGCCACTGCCGCCGATCCGCAGTACGAAATCCAAAGCGACAAGACCGACCACGTCGCCGTGTACAAGGGCGCCGCACTGGAAAAACTGCGCAGCGCTGCGCCGCGATGTGCGCAAAGGCCGTGTGGTGGCGCTGCCACCGGCGCATTGCGGCGGACCACCTGCTGGCGGCGGGCGAACAGGCCCGCCACACCCTGGGCGGCCGCACCAAGCCCGCGCGCCTGACGCCGGGCGCTGACGTGCAGGCCGACGGCACGGTGGCGTACCCAGCGGCGCAGGCGCCACCAGGGCTTTGACGCAGATTGGCGCTACCACAAGCACGCGGGCCACGCGGTGCTTGCAGCAGGCCAACGCTTTTATTTTGATAGCTGCTCACGCAGGCCAGTCAAGCGCTAGAGGTCAAATATTCACTAATTCCGCTTGGCCACGGCAAGCACAGGACGATGGCGCGCCTTGCCATGTGCAGGCACCTGCCAAGGCAACGCCATCACTGCATCTGCGGCAGGTTGCCGATGCGCACCAGCATCTCGGTGAACATCTGCAGATCGGCGTTCAGGTCGGTCACTTCCTTGTATTCCTTGGCGTTGTGCGCGGTGTACTTCTTGCCCGGCATGGCGGGGCCAAAGTTGATGGCGTTGGGCATCAGCTTGGCGGTGGTGCTGCCGGCGGTGGACACGGGCTTGGCCTCCAGCCCCGTGGTGTCGCCAAAAATGTTGAGCAGCGTGCCCAGCCAGGCGCCTTTAGGGTCGCGCGCCATCCAGTTGCCTTGCGTGTGCGTCAGCGCCATGCGCACCTGCGCCTGGTCGGCCCAGCCGTTGATGCGTTGGGCCAGCGCGTCTTTCAGCGCGTCGGGCGTGTTGCCACGCGGCATGCGCACATTGGCGGTCACGCCCAGTTCGTTGCCATCCACCTTGATCAGCGTGGGCGACAGCGTCAGCGGGCCCATGAAGTCGTCGCGGTAGGCCACGCCCAGCGTGCGGCCCAGGTAGTCGGTGCCGAACAGTTCGCTGATGTAGCGCACCGCGTGTGCGTAATGGTTGGCCGCCAGCGGCACGGCGGCTTCGTTCAGGAACAGCGCCAGGCGCGGCACGGGGTTGACACCCTCTTCAGGGCGCGAGCCGTGGGCCGAACTGCCGGTGATCTTGACGTCCACCCCATCGGCGCCGTCCAGCGCTTGCCGCGCGATGGCGATGTCGAACTTGCCGCCCTGCGGGGTGTACTTGGCGATGAAGGCGGGCTTGGCGGCTTCCAGCTTGGCGGCCAGGGCCGCGGCGTCGGTGGCGATCAGGCGCGCCGTGGCGGTCTGCGGGATGGCGTTGGCCGAGGCGGCGCCGGTCATCGCCGTGATCACCGCCGCGCCGAGCGCCGGCTTGACCATCACCACGGGGAAAGCCGCCTTCAGCGCGCCCGTGCCTTTTTCGGCAACCACGGCCGGGTAGCGGCTGTCCAGCACGATGTTGTAGGCCGGCAGCGGCGTCTTGCCCTGGTAGTACTTCATCGCGTCGCCGCCGGTTTCCTCGGTGGTTTCGATCATCAGGCGGATGCTGCGCGAAAGCGGCAGGCCGCTGTCCTTGACCGCCTTCATGGCATACAGCACCGCGGCGATCGAGCCCTTGTCGTCGATGGTGCCGCGCCCGTACAGCAAGTCGCCCACGCGGGTGAGCTTGAACGGATCCAGCTTGGTGCCATCGTCCAGCACCCATTCGTCGGCGTTGGCGGGCACCACGTCGGCATGGGTCAGGATGCCGAACTCTTCTTTGCCCGTGCCGGGCAGCGTGACTTCAAAAATGCGGTTGTCGACGTTGCGAAAGCGCAGGCCAAAGTCGGCCGCCATGCGCTCGGTCATCTGGCCGAAGGCGATGATCGCGGGGTCTTCGTGCGGCGGCGTCTGGCCGCGCACGGTTTTGAGGGCGACCATGCGCGTGGTGGTGTCGATCACCGCCGCCTGGTGCGCCAGGCGGTTGTACACGCCCAGCAGCCGCGCGATGTTGACCAGATCATCGCCCGCCAACGGCTGGCGCTGCTCGTACGCCTGGATCGCGGGTATCAGCTGCGGGTTGGAAAATTTCACACGATTCAGAAACGGGGCAAAGCCGCCGACCATCTGGCCCTGCTGGCTGGCCACGATCTGGTCCAGCTGCGGTTTTTTCAGCGTCGTGCTCGGCTGACCGACCGAGGCGCAGCCGGCCACGGCCATCGCGGCACTGGCCAGCAGTACGGCACGGCAGATGGCGCGGGGGTGAAAAGCAATCATGGCGAGTCTCCTGGCGGTATGAAGGGCGTCGGGGCGCACGGTGTCGTCGCCTGGCCGAATTCATTCTATAAAGGCAGATGCTGCCGGCAAACCCGCCGGCCTGCGCTGACGCAAACGAGATACCGGCTATGCAAATCACCACCTGAAGTATGCATTGGTGTTTCATGCGATCTCACAAATTCTCAGAAGGAACGAAAATATCAATAACGACAATGACTTATCGTCCATCTATGTCTCAAGCGATCTAAGGGTTTTTCTTGACAGC
>JAGOEM010000332.1 GCA_017997715.1 Ottowia sp. | reverse complement strand
TGAGCGCGACGATGGCCTCGATGTTCGGGTCCAGCCCGCCGCCGACCTGGGGCAGCTTCTGCACCTGGGGCGGAAAGTTGGAATAGCGATCGACGCCGATCAGCCGCGCGCAGGCGCCGATGGCGCAGGTGGTTTCGGTGAGCGAGGGCAGCAGGCTGACCACGCGCTGCGGCGGCGCGTCGAAATGCACGGGGATGCCGCGGTCGTCGGTGACCTGGTGGGCGTGGGCTGTTGCGGTCAGCAGCAGCCCAGCCGCCCAACACCAGGCGCGCGAATTGCTCCCTCTCCCGCACGCGGGAGAGGGCTGGGGTGAGGGCGCAGCGGTGGAAGATTGAGCGTGGGTCGCCCTCACCCCTGCCCTCTCCCAGAGGGAGAGGGAGAAATACCCAAAAGCCGTGCGCGTGATTCGCCAGCACCGATTCATGACGCGCCTTTCAAACACAGCGGCAGCCCGGCCGCCATCAGCGTGACGCGCTCGCACGCCGCCGCCACTTGTTGATTGAGCACACCCAGCGCATCGACAAAGGCGCGCACTTCACGCCCAAGCGGAATCACGCCCAGGCCGATCTCGTTGCCGACCAGCACGACAGGGCCGGGGCATGCTTCGGTTGCTTTTAAAAACATAGCTGCTTGCGCTGGCCAGTCGTGCGCTGGAGGCCTATTTTGCTCAAAATCGTTTGACAAGGGCATGAGCTGCCCGGTCAGCCACAGCGTCAGGCAATCGACCACGCGCAGCGTCTCGGCACCGCCCGCCTGCGCGATGGCGGCGGCCAGATCGCGTGGCGCTTCGAGCGTCGTCATGCCCGGCACGCGCTCGGCGCGCTCGCGCTGGTGACGGGCGATGCGCGCGCGCATCTCGTCGTCGTGCGCCTGCGCGGTGGCAATCATCACGGCGCGGTGCGTGGGTGAGTGCGTCAGCCAGGCGGCGGCCAGTTGTTCGGCGCGGCGCGACTTGCCGCTTTTCTGGCCGCCCAGAATCAACTCACTGCGCGCAACCGTCAGTTCAACCATGCCGCGCCATCCAGTCCATCACGATGCGGTGCAGTTGCTCGGCCCCATCGGTCAGCGCCGCCGGGCCGGGCTGCAGGATGTCGGGCGACTTGATCTCGAACAGTTGTCCATCACGCACCGCCGGCACGTCTTGCCAGCCGGGGCGTGCGGTGACTTTTTCAGGCCGAAACTTCTTGCCGCACCACGAGCCAATGATGATGTCGGGCGCGCGGCGGGCGATCTCCAGCGGGTCGGCAATGATGCGATCCTTGCCCAGCGGCTGGGCCGCGAGTTCAGGAAAGCAGTCGTCGCCGCCCGAGATCTGCATCAGCTCGGACACCCAGCGGATGCCGCTGATGGCGGGCTCGTCCCATTCCTCGAAGTACACGCGTGGGCGGCGCTTGCCTGAAGCGATTTGGGCCTGCGCCGCTTGATCCATCTGCGCCAGCCGCTCTCGATAGTGCAGCAGCAGCGCCTGCCCCTTGTCCGCGGCGCCAACCGTGGCGGCCACCTGCGCCAGCATGTCAAAAATCTGCGCCACACTGCGCTGGTTGAAGATGGTGACCTGCACACCGGCGCGGATCAGCGCGGCGGCAATGTCGGCCTGCAGGTCGGAAAAGCCGAACACGCAGTCGGGCGCCAGCGCCAGAATCTTGTCGATCTTGGCGCTGGTGAAGGCGCTGACCTTGGGCTTTTCGTCGCGCGCGCGGCGTGGCCGCACGGTGAAGCCGCTGATGCCGACGATGCGCGCTTCTTCGCCCAGCAGGTAGAGCCACTCGGTCGTTTCTTCGGTCATGCAGACGATGCGGCGCGGGCCGTCGATGAACCTGGGGAGCAATGCGGATGCTTCTCTATTCATAGCTGCTCGCGCTTGCCAGCCAAGCGCCACAGGCTGATTTGATCATGAATATCGTCATGCTCGAAAGCAAGCCCACATCCTCATGCCGTTCGGGCTGACAGGCTCAGAACGAACGGGCATTGGGCTGCTCCTCGGGGGTCTGTGCTGCATCCACATCGCATGCTGCCGTCAACGCGGCGTCCAGCGCAGGCCGACGTAAAACGTGCGCCCGGCGGTGGCGTAGCCGCGCGCCACCTGGTAGTCGCGGTCGCCGATGTTGTCGATGCGCGCCAGCACGCTCCACTCGCGCGCGATGGTGGTGCTGGCGTACAGGTTGACCAGGCCGTAGCCGCCCAGCACGCGCGTGTTGGCGGCGTTGTCGTAGCGCTTGCTGGATGCGAGCCATTCGGCGCCCAGCGTCCAGTCGCCCACGCGCGTGTCGGCGTTGAGCTTGAGGATGCGCTTGGCGCGCCGCGCCAGCAGCTTGCCCGTCACGTCGTCCTTCGGGTCTTGCAGATCGAGCGAGCCGCCCAGGTTGACCGGCCCCAGCTTGTGCGCGCCGGCAATGGTGATGCCTTGCAGCAGCGCGCGGCCGGTGTTCTCGTAGCAGCCGAAGGTCGAGCCGCACGGCCCGGCGGCGCCGAAGGTGATGAGGTTGCGCACCGTGTTGCGGTAGGCGGTCACGCCAAAGCGGCTGGCGCCCTGCGACCAGTGCAGGCCGACCTCGACGTTGCGCGCCTTCTCGGGCTGCAGCGCGGGCTGGCCGTATTGCGAGAAGCGCTGGTACAGCG
>JAGOEM010000156.1 GCA_017997715.1 Ottowia sp. | reverse complement strand
GGCCTGCTGGATGTCGACCAGCTCGACATCGGGAAAGCGCGGCTGCAGCGACTGCTCGACATACACCTGCGCCTTCAGAAAGTCGCGGCCAAACTGCGGCACATTGCCCAGGCGCGCGGCGGCCAGCAGGGAATCGGTTTCGGCAGCCGACACGTTTGCTATTGATTAAGTAGCTGCTTGCGCAGGTGGCCAGGGCGCCAGAGGTCGATTTGGCTTGTAATGCGAATGCTCAGAGGCTGGGCGCGGTCTGGTAGACGTCGCGGGGTCAGATCACGATTTCCACGCGGCCGCGTTCGCCAGGCGGCCGGGCGCGCCGGCTCATGCGCTCAGCAGCAGCCCATCCAGATGCCAGTGGTGCAGCATTTCCCGCACGATCACCAGGCGGGCGGCGCTGGGGCCGTCTACGGGCAGGTCGTCTTGCGATGCGGGCCGGCCTTCAACGCGGGCGGCCAGGCGGGTGAAGAGGTGTTCGACGGCGTCGATGCTCAGCCACTGGGGTTCCGGTGCGGCATCGGTGCCGGCATGCGGCACTGCGGGCTGCGCCGCGTGGGCGGCCAGCGCGCGCAGCAGCGCGTCGGCCGTTTGCAGACGAAAGGTGGCGGGCAGTTGGGCGCGCGCGGGCATGACGGCGTCTTCCACCGCTTCGATGGCCTGTTCGACCTGCAGCGGGCGCGGCGGGGCGTGGCGCAGCACGTCGCGCGCCAGGGCGTCGGCGCTGATGGGCAAGGCCAGGTTCACAGCCAAATCGGCCTGTGGCGCGCTGTGGATGGGCGTGGACAGCTCCTGAAATTGAAGCGTTAGCAGCGGGCCTGCGTCGGTCATACGGGTGCCTGCTGCCAGTGCCAGGTGAAGGTTTCGCCGCGCGCCATGCGCTGGGCGTGGTCGGCCACCACGTCTTGCAGGACGGCGATGTCGGCGCCGGGCTGCGCTTCGATGCGGAAAGTGAGTTGGCCTTCGCCGACGCGCATCAGCAGCAGGGCGCTGCTCAGTTCAACGCGGCCCTGGGTGTCGTCGTAGCTGACGGCGAATTTGTGGCCCCAGTGTTTGCACAGGCGCAGGATGATGCGCGCGGGCTCGGCGGTGGTGATGGTGGCGCTGGCAGCGGCGGCGGGGCGGGTATCGGTCATGGTGTGTGGCCTTTGGCGGATCGTGGGCGCTCAGCCTTGGGTATCGGGCGCGCTGGCGGTGTCCAGCGCTTCGATGTCGGCGGGCGTCAGGGTGAGTTGCGTGGCGCGGATCAGCCCTTCCAGCTGGGCGATGCTGGTGGCGCTGGCGATGGGCGCGGTGACGCCGGGGCGGGCCATCAGCCAGGCCAGGGCCACTTCGCCGGGCTGGGCGCGGTGCTGGGCGGCCACGGCGTCCAGTGCGGCCAGGATGCGCAGGCCGCGCGGGTTCAGGTAGGCCTGGACCCAGGCGCCGCGCGGGCTGCCGGCCAGGTCATCGGCGCTGCGGTATTTGCCGGTCAAAAAGCCGCTGGCCAGGCTGAAGTAGGGCACGACGGCCAGTTTTTCGAGCATGGCCAGATCGCGCAGCGGGCCGTCGTAGCCTTCGCGGTCGATCAGGTTGTAGTGCGGCTGCAGCACGCTGTAGCGCGGCAGCTGGTGGGCGGCGGCGGTGTCCAGCGCCTCGCGCAGTTGCGGGGCGCTGAAGTTGCTGGCGCCAATGGCACGCACTTTGCCGGCCTGAATCAGCTGCGCGTAGGCGCCCAGGGTGTCGGCCTGCGGCACGGCGGGGTCGAACGCGTGCGAGAAATACACGTCGACATAGTCGGTGCCCAGGCGCTGCAGCGATGCGTCGATGGCGCGGGCGATGTAGGCGGGCGACAGGCCTTCGCCGGGCGGCGGGTTGACGGGCGCGGCCTTGCCGACCTTGGTCATGATCTGCACGCGTTCGCGCAGGCTGGGGTCGCGGGCGCGCAGCCAGGCGCCGATGACGGCTTCAGATTCGCCGCCCTGGTGGCCGGGGCCCCAGGCGGAATACATGTCGGCGGTGTCGATGGTGGTCTGCCCGGCGTCGGCCAGGCGGTCCAGCAGGGCAAAGCTGGTGGCCTGGTCGGCCGTCCAGCCCAGCACGTTGCCGCCAAACACCAGGCGGGACAAAGGCACGCCGCCGGGGGCGGTGGTGGGGTCTGAGGTGGTCATGCTGATTGCTCCTGTTTACATAGCTGGTTGCGCCCATGGGGCGGGCGCCAGAGGCACAAATGGCACAAATTACCACGTAAGACAAAGCTGCGCTGGTGTTTGTGCAAGGTGTTGCACGCAGCAGATGGGCGGGCGCGGGGCATGCGCCACCGCCCGCCCATCAACGCCGATCAACGCCGATCAGTCAAACTGAAACGCCGAGATGGTCGTGGCCATCACCTGGTCTGAAAACACCTTGCGCCCGGGCGCATCGCCCGCCGCACCGGCCACCACGTGCAGCGGCAGCAGGTGCTCTTCCGCGCCGGGCGGGTGCGACAGGCGCCCGGCCGGTGCGCTGGCGTTGGCCCAGTCGGCCAGGCGGGCGCTGCGCTCTGCGGCGGGCAGGGCCACGGTGTCGGTCAGCCACTGGTCAAACGATTCGCTGATCGGCGTGGAACGTGGGTCGCCATAGCCGCGCATGTTGTGGTAGCTCATGCCGCTGCCAACGATCAGCACGCCTTCGTCGCGCAGCGGCGCCAGTGCGCGGCCCATGGCGATGTGGTCGGCCGCATCCAGGCTTTGCAGCAACGACAGTTGCACCACCGGAATGTCGGCATCGGGGAAAGCCACTTTCAGCGGGATGAACACGCCGTGGTCCCAGCCGCGCTGGGCGTCTTGCGCAGCGGCTTGGCCGGCGGCGCCCAGCAGTTGCTGCACGCGCGCCGCCAGCGCGGGGGCGCCGGGCGCGTCGTAGCGCAGCTGGTAGGTGTGGGGCGGAAAGCCGTAGTAGTCGTAAATCAAACCCGGCTGCGCGCCGCTGGTCAGCGTGGGCTGCGGTGCCAGCCAGTGGCCCGACACCAGCAGGATGGCCTTGGGCCGCGCCGGCAGCGATGCGGGAATGCCGCGCAGGTAGGCGGCGGTGGCGTCCCAGGCGTCGGCCGGGTTCCAGTCCATGAAGAAGCAGGGGCCGCCGCCATGCGGGATGAAGACCGTGGGCAGGCGGACGCCCGCCGCGCCAGAGGTCGCAGAAGTGGGGTTGGCTGAGGTGGTGTTCATGATGAAACCAAGTTTGGGCTTTGCCGCAGGGATTTCAAAGCCCCAAAATCGCCAATCAGTCTTAACCCACAGTACGAAATCAAGGAGCCCCCCGATGGACCAGTTGACCAGCATGCGCGTGTTTGCGCTGGCCGCCCAGGTGGGCACCCTGTCGGGCGCAGCGCGCGTGCTGGACATGTCACCCGCCATGGCCACCAAGCACGTCGACGCGCTGGAGAAGCGCCTGGGCATCAAGCTGCTGCACCGCACCACGCGCAAACTGGTGCTGACCGAAACCGGCCAGGCCTACCTGGACACGGTGCAGCGCATCCTGGCCGAACTGGACGAGGCCGACGCCGCCGCCACCTCGCAGCGCACCCAGGTCACCGGCCTGCTGCGGCTGAACGCGCCCTACGCCTTTGGCCTGCGCCACCTGGCGCCGCTGATGCCCCTGTTCAGCCAGACCCACCCCGCCGTCACGCTGGAGCTGGGCCTGAGCGATGCCGCCGTCAACCTGGTGGACGAACGCTGGGACATGGCCGTGCGCATCGGCGCGCTGCGCGACGAAAGCCTGCAGGCCCGCCCCCTGGGCCAATGCCACATGGTGCTGTGCGCCGCCCCCTCCTACCTGGATACCCACGGCGTGCCCCGCACCGTGGCCGACCTGGCCCACCACAACTGCCTGGGCTACACGCTATCGGCCAGCCAATCGCCCAGCGAATGGCGCTTTGGCCCCGAAGGCCAGGTGCGCCAGCCGGTGCGCGGCAACCTGCGCGCCAACAGCGGCGACGCCCTGCTGGCCGCCGCGCTGGGCGGCATGGGCGTGGTCTACGAACCCAGCTTCATCGTCGGCGATGCCATCCAAAACGGGGCACTGCAAGCCCTGCCGCTGGACCACCCACCCGTCGACCTGGGCGGCATCCACGCCGTCTGGCCCGCCAACCGCCACCCACCCGCGAAGGTGCGGGCGATGGTGGATTTTTTGGTGGGGCGGTGGGCGAGCAGCTAAGGCGGGAGCGGCGTCAGGCGCTGGCGGTTATGCGGTTGGAGGGCGTTTCTTTAGATGAAGGCCGGTGTCGGTGTTCGACCCGTTGCTGTCGTTGACGTCTTGGTGACCAATGTCTGCGGCGCAGCGGTTGCAGTCGGTGGTCGGCGACGGGCGTAAGTACGCTTTCTGCTGTCAAGCCGACGGTGGCCTTTCGCAAGATCCCGCATCGGCAGGCACGACTAGTGCCAGAAACCAACGGGACAGGACACTAGCCGCTCGAAAGCTCTGAGCCGATCGGTGCGGCGCTCCTCGATTCGCCTTAAAAAAATGTCGAACAGGCCGGCCGCGCCTATGCCACCTGCAGTGTTGGATCGGGTTCCAATTCTTGCGTGATTCGGTTGGTGATCAGGTTCACAGCAACCCGAGTGTGCGTTGCTCGGCAGTCGCCGTGATGAAATGAACCCAGAGCAGGCCCCTCGAAGGGGCCTGCTCTAATCACTTCTTGCGGGCAGGTGCTGGTGCGGGACGGCGAATGGTTTCCACCGTCGTCGTCGTAGGCCGGCGCTGCGCCTCACGCACGGGAATGAACTCTCCGGTGCGCGCATCACGTCCAATTTTCTGAGGTACGGTCTTGCTCATGTTGTACTCACTTTCCTATCGCCCGAAGGCAAGTCGACAATCCGGACGGCTTCAAAGCGTGGCTGTGGCAAGATTCGAGCTGCAGAGGCGCGGGATCTTTCACGGTTTCGCTCCCTTCCCGGTCCGGTAACGGGTCGGCGTGGGCACCGAGGCGGGAACCTCGGTGCACTACGTTTTTTGGCCGATCAGGCACCTCCCTGAGTTTGGCCGCGCACACGAGCGCGTTGGCGTACTGCCAAGTTTTCAGCCTGGAAGCGCGAACGCACAATCTGCGCCATTTCGTCGTAAACCGGTGCCACTTTCAACGGATCAGCGATGGTGATGATCAGCGAGAAGGGCTGTGCCCGCGCGGTCTCGTTTGCATGCTCGTGCCGGGTCAGCAGCTGCAGCTTCAAACGCCAACGGCTACCCTTTTCCCCGCTTTCGCCCATGTCGCCGTGGTAGGTGCGTACCGGCGCCCACTTGCGCAAGGTCTCGACCTGGTAGGCCTCGTAAAGCATGCCGGGATTGCGATGTTCGGGCGGCACCAGCCCCTTGAACTTCCGCTTGATCTCACCCGTCGTACGAGAGACGGTGTCGTGATAGATGCCCAAATGCGCATCGATGTGTGACTGACAATACTCGGTGCCCCAGCGCGATCCCCGCGCTGGCGAAAAGGCCAGCGTCATCCAGATCTCACCGAAGTACCTGCCGTTCTGGTAGAGCGAAGGCGGGTAAGGGAAGTGGTCCCACTCCAGGAAATTGCCCGGTCGCAGTACATCATCGAAAACCAAAGTCGCACTGTGCGGCGTGCACTCCAGGCAGTACGGCACGGTCGCCGGCAGGCCAAAGCCCAGATAGTTTTCCTCGCCGTCGGGCACGCGCAGGCCGGAGCGGGGATCACGGGCATGGTGGGTCAGCAGGGCGCGGGCGAGAACCGGGCTGGGGCTGGGCGTGATCTCATGGTAAATCTGGGCCAGCGTGCGTGATACCAGTGGCGCCGCAAAGCTGGTGCCCAGGTCCTCGGCGACCCCGGTGTCGGTCAGGGACCGAATCCCGTGCACCGTGCTGCCATCAATCGTGCAGCTGCCGCCGTAATGCACCAGGTCCGGCTTGATGACGTAGTTGGGACCGGCGCCGTGCCGCGAAAAGCTGCTGGGCTGATGCTGCTTTGGGCCGCCCTGGCGGAAATCGACGTGGGAGATCGCACCGACCGTGATGCCCAACACGCTGTCCGCGGGGGCGGTGATGCGGCCGGTGTTCTTCTGGAAGTCGGTGCGCGGGTAGTCCAGCAGCGGCAGTTGCTGGTAGTTGCCGGCACTGATGACAAAGGAGACGTTGAAACGCTCCTGCAGGTTGTCCAACTCGTTGGCCAGTTCCGAGAAGTCATCAAGCGAGCACACTTCGTCAGTTCCAAGCGATAGGTTCCAGACGCGGTACTTGTTCGCATGCTCGGTCAGGGCTTGTTCAAGTGAGACCAGCAGGTCCTGCTCCATCAAGGCCAGAGTGTCGCCCCGGTCGGGATCGTCGTTGGGAATGACCTGGAGGTCGAAAACGCCACACTGGCCGTTGTCGATGCCGGCGATTGTGGGGTTGAGATGCGCACCGAACGTGACCAGACCGGCCACGAAGGTCCCGTGGGCCTTATTTTGGTCATAGGGTGGAGCAACCTGAACGTCTCGTCCGACAACCCAGCTGGCGAGAGCCGTGTTGCGGTCGGACACGCCGCTGTCGACCACCACCACCACCGGGATGTCGTCTTGACCAGCTGCGCGCACCGGCAGGTCTGGCAACGCCTGGTTGATGGCAACCTGCGGCCTCACGGTGCGAATCAGGGGCATCTGCGAGATCGAGCGCACGCCTACGATGCGCGACAGCGCTTCCACATCTTGAACCGAACGGCACTCCACCGCGAATGTCCAACTGCGTGTGGCATAGCCGCTGCGATCCACCACCACACCCATGTCGGCACATCTGCGGAGAAAGTCTTCCACCAGCAGCGGTTGCTCGTCAAGCTGGCCGTAGTCAAAGAGCTTGACGCGGGCCATGAAGCCGCGGCGCGTGCGCGGGCAGCGCTGCAAGATCTCCTGCGCTTCGCGGCTGCCCCGACGCCAGTTGGGCGTCACCGTCTCGATCGACTCGATGCTCGACAGCTCCTTGACAACCTTGTCGCTGTCGTTGTCTGTGATCAATGAGCGTAGCGCGCTCAGGCCGTCGGCGGTGGCCATGATGAAGAGTTCGTCCACCCGACCCACACCCACGATGGGGCAGGTCCGTTCCGAGAACAGCCGCAGCGGCCGGTGCGATTTGGCCGTTGCTTTGGCGATCACCTTGACCCGAACCGGCGCTGCGCGCGTCTTGCTCAAGTGCGGCGTGAGCGCCTGGGTTACGGCCTCGACCTGGTTGTCCAGCCGCTGGCGGTACGCCCTGTCCACGTCCCGAAACGGCGTGCCTGCGCCGCCGCCACCCATCACAGGCCGCTCGATGCCTTGGTTGGGCATGATCAGCTTGATCGGCAATCGCTCGCCGCTGCGCGGTGGTCCTTCAGTCGCCATGGTCCTCTCCCTCCATCTTGGTCATGCGGTGCACCGTCGCCTTGGACAGCCCCAGCAGTTCGGCTAGTACGGCTAAGCTGTACAGACGTTCATCGCGTGCTCGCAGCAAATGCACAAGCGCATTGGCATCCTTGCCCTGCAGTTGGCTGGCAAATCGCGTGCCTTGGTGGTCCAAGGCAAGGTTGAGCAGGATCGGGAAGATGTCCTTGAGGCTCGTGGGTTGGCCGCTGGCCATCTGCCTGCGGCGCAGGCGAGCGGACGCTTCCCGGATGTCGGAGCCGGTAAACCCTTCAGAGATGTCGGCCAGCAGCGTCAGTTCGCGCTCGCTGAAGCTCAGGGGCCCCAGGAAGTCTCCCCACATGCGCTGCCGCTGCTCTTGATCGGGCAGGTCCAGGGACACGCGATAGGTAAACCGTCGCCAGACTGCCGCATCGAGCAGGTTCTCGTGATTGGTGGCCGCAAGCACGATGGACTGGCCGCCCAGGCTATCGAGGTTCTGCAGGAAGCTGTTGACCACACGCTTGAGTTCGCCCATTTCCTGGTCGTCTCCACGTACCTTGGCGATCGCGTCGAACTCGTCCAAGAACAGCACGCACGGAGTCTTCGCTGCGAAATCGAACAGGGCACGGATGTTCTTGGCCGTGCTGCCGAGAAATGAGGAAATCAGTCCATCGAGCCGTGCCACGTACAGATCGAGCCCCAGCTCGTTGGCGATGTAGCGCGCCAAGCGGCTCTTACCGGTGCCAGGTGCACCGTACATCAGTAGGCTCATGGCGCCGGCCAGATCGCTCATTTCCACCAGAGAGCCATAGCTCTTGGCCACGCTGACGAATTCGTGAACCACATCCCACTGCGCCTGTGTCAGTTGCAGCGGCGGCTCATCGCGGCCGCGCAGCTTGACCTGTTCGACCAGCGGAAAGCGACTTTCAGAATCGATCGGTAGAGCGCGAGCAAACCGAGCCTCGGCCGGGCGTAGTTGGTGGTCGTTTTCTTCAAGGGCCTTGCGCAGGCGCTTGGCGGTGGCGGCATCGCCTGCCGCCTCAAGTTTCTGGGCCAGAAAAGCGGTGTAAT
>JAGOEM010000331.1 GCA_017997715.1 Ottowia sp. | reverse complement strand
CAGTGGAACTGGTAGGCCGATTCGATGGCGCCCGCCTTCTGCAGCAGCGCCAGCGGCGCCAGCTGGGTGGCGCGCGCGGCCTCCACCACGGCCTTGTATTCGGGCGCGTTCTTGTCGGGCCGGAACAGGATCTTGTAGAGCTGCTCGCGGATCGGCCCCGGCGTGCTGCCCGCCGCCAGTTCGCCCGCCCATTCGCCGATCTGCGCCGCCACCTGCTTCTTCTTCTCGATGGCCGCCAGCGCCTGCGCCACGATGTCGGCCGGCGCCTTCTTGAAGCGGCCCTTGCCGGCGCGGCGGAAGTAGTGCGGCGCCTCGTACAGCGCCAGCAGCATGGCGGCCTGCTGCGCCACGCCCGGCGTGCCGCCGAAGTAGTCGGCCGCCAGTTCGCCGAAGCCGAACTCGGCCTCGGGCGCGAACTCCCAGGCCAGCGGCAACTCGATCTCAGCCGCCAGGGGCGCGGCCTGGGCCATCAGCTCGGCCGGCGCGGGTTTGTCGAAGCGCAGCAGCTGGTTGGCCGACTTGACCTTGACGCGCTTGCCGGAGTCCAGCTCCACCTGCGCCGAGGCCTCGGCCTCGGAAAGAATGCGGCCCGCCAGGAATTTGCCGGCCTCGTCGAAAAGTACATGCATAGAGGGGGGCGATTGTCCCATCCCCGGCCATGGCAGGCCGGCGCCGGCGGTCAGCCCAGCATGCGCGGCAGCACGTCCGGCCCGCGGCGGCGGTGCCAGAAGGCCATGAAGACGTGGCCCACCGTCAGCGCCAGCAGCGCCCAGCCCAGTTCGCCGTGCAGCGCGCCGCCCAGGTCGGTCATCCACTTCACCGCCGTGTCCGCATCGCGGCCCGGAAACACCGGCAGGCCCAGCGGCGAAAAGGCGCGGGCCGAGCCGTACTGGCGCAGCAGGCCGATGAAGGGGATCGCCACCATCAGCCCGTACAACCCCAGATGCCCCAGGTGCGCCAGCGTGCCGACCGAAGGCGGGCGCCGCCCCGCATTCATCAGCGCCCAGGCGCCGCGCAGCAGCACCAGCAGCATCAGCAGACTGCCCACATGCTTGTGCGTGGGCCACAGAAAGGCGTCGAGCGCCGACTTCTCGGCCAGGCTGTGCGTGATGGCCGAGGCAAACATCCACCCCAGGCCCAGGGCCATGCCCCAGTGCAGCGTGCGGCTGACGGTGCCGTAGCGGGTGGCGGAATCGGGGGTCATGGGCAGGCTCCAGAAGGCGGGGGGCGCACACGCGAACGGTGGTGTGTGCTGCCGAAGGTTTAAGCAAGAAATCGGCCTTCAGCGCTTGCTGGACAAGCGCTGACAGCTATCAAAATAATACTTTTGAGTGGCGCCCGGCGCCGCCGGCACCGGGGTGAGAGCGGGGCCTCAGCCGGCAAGTTCCAGAAAATCCAGCACCGCGCCGATGTGCGTGTCGAAGTCCGACAGCGCGTGGTCGCTGCCTTCCAGCAGGCGGATCGTGGCGCCCGTGTAGCGGCCGCACATCTCGCGCCAATCCAGCAGCTCGTCGCCCTTGGCGATGACGGCGAAGAAGCGCTCGGGGTGGTGCAGCGGGCCGGATTCCAGCGCGCGCAACTCATCGATGTATTCAGGGCGGAAGAAAAAGCGCGCCTGCGGGTCGTGCCACGCGGTCTGCTCGCCGATGTGCGCCGTCAGATCGCGCGCCGGATCGACGGCGGGGTTCAGCACCACCGCCCGGCAACCGCGGCGCTGGGCCAGCCAGGTGGCATAAAAGCCGCCCAGCGACGAGCCGACCACCGCCATGCGATCCGCCGGCCAGCCGGCCGTGCCGCGTTCGATCAGCGCCGCTGCTTCGGCGGGCGAGGGCGGCAACTGCGGGCACCACCAGGTGACGGACGGATGCTCAGCCGCCACGCGCGCGGCCATCATCCGCGACTTGGCCGACTGCGGCGACGAGCGAAAGCCGTGCAGGTAGAGGAGGTGGGTGGTGGGCATCCGGGGGATGGTAGCGGCGGGAAGTGCAGAGGCGCGGCTGGCTGGGATGACGGCGTTGCAGCGATTGCTGCCGTTCGTGGTTGCACCCCGTGTGTGAAGGCCGACTTCTAAGCGGCCGCTCAGCCTTCAACGGTTTGCCGAAATCAAAGACCGATTTGACGTGCTCATCGGACATCCGATGCGGTCACCGCCTGGCGGAGTCGCGAACGGCTGCTCTTCGGACCAGCGAACAGGCACTTTCGACCCGTTGCAGCCATTGCGCGACTCGGTAAGCCGTCTATTGTGACGTGGACGACCCGTGCATCCGCGCCGGTTTCAGGCGCCACATTAGCGGCTTCCTTCTGACAAAGGTCAAACCAAGGTCGTGCAGTGTCAGCAATGCACATTTAGTTCACGAATGAAAAGCCTGCGAAAAGACCAAGAACTCACATGGCTGAGTTATGGTCACAGGCTCGCATACTAGGTTGGCTAGGCGTAGTGATCGGTCTCTGGAGCGTTAATCATGAACAAACTCAAGCTGGTATTGACAACGCTGCTCGCTGCCATGGGTGTTGGGCTGAGTAGTCCCGTCTCGGCACAGGACGGCACCACAACGACCAGTACCATTGCCAACGCACTTATGTTCCTGGGGGGGGGCTAGGCACCTCATGCCAGTTGCTTAGCAT
>JAGOEM010000330.1 GCA_017997715.1 Ottowia sp. | reverse complement strand
CAGCCTGCCGCGCCAGCAGCTGCTGCGCCAGCACCGCGAACGCGTGGCCGCCGGCCAGCCGTCCATCATCTTCGGCATGCAGTCGTTTGGCGAAGGGCTGGACTTGCCCGGCGCGCTGTGCGAATCGTTGTTCATCACCAAACTGCCCTTCGCCCCGCCCGACGACCCGGTGGGCGAAGCGCGCGCCGACTGGCTGCGCAGCGCCGGGCGCGACCCATTCAGCGAACTGGTGGTGCCCGCCACCGCCATGCGCCTGGCGCAGTGGGTAGGCCGCGCCATCCGCACCGAGGACGACCGCGCCCACGTCTACTGCTACGACAAGCGCCTGGTGCAAACCGGCTACGGCCAGCGCCTGCTGCAGGGCCTGCCGCCGTTCACGCTGCAGCGACGCGCCGCAGCAGCGTGAACCGATTGTTTTGAGTTGGAGAACCCCAGTGAGTGACACGCTACCCCCCTGCCCCCAGTGCGGCCTGGAAAACACCTACCCCGATGATGGCCAATACATCTGCCCGGACTGCGCCCATGAATGGCCACAGGCAGATGCCACCACTGCGGCAGAAGCCGACGAGGCCCAAGGCCCGGTGCTGGACGCGCACGGCACCGCGCTGACGGAAGGCGATGCCGTGATTCTGGTCAAAGACCTGAAGGTGAAAGGCTCGTCCTCGGGTTTGAAGAAAGGCACCAAGATCAAGGGCATCCGCCTGGTCGATGGGGCCGACGGCCACAACGTCGACTGCAAGACCGAATTGGGCGGCATGCTGCTCAAGTCCGAGTTCCTGAAAAAGGCCTGACGCTGTATTTTTGATAGCTGCCTGCGCCCGCCAGACGGGCGCCACAGGCACAAAAGATACTTAAACGAGCATGCCTTCCCCGATCGCCGTCATCGACTTTGAAACCACGGGCATCAGCCCGCAGCACGACGCGCGCGCCACCGAAATCGCCATCGTGCTGCTGGAAGGCGAACACGTCGTGGGCCGCTACCAAAGCCTGATGAACACCGGCGCCTGGATACCGCCTTTCATCACCCAGCTGACCGGCATCACCAACGCCATGGTCGAAGCCGCGCCGCCCGCCGACGAAGTCATGCGCGAAGCCGCGCGCTTTGTGGGCGACGCGCCCATGGTCGCGCACAACGCCGCCTTTGACCGCAAGTTCTGGCAGGCCGAACTGGCCCGCGCCGGCCTGCCCGCCCCGCACGCCTTCGCCTGCACCGTGCTGCTGTCGCGCCGCATCTACCCCGACGCGCCCAGCCACAGCCTGGGCCGCCTGGTCGATCACCTTGGCCTGCCACGCGCCGGCCGCGCCCACCGCGCCCTGGCCGACGCCGAAATGGCCGCCGCGCTGCTGGCCCGGCTGCAAAGCGACCTGTGCCAGCGCTACGGCGTCGCCTGGCCCGAACACGCGCTGCTGATGGAAATGCAGCGCTGGTCGCGGCCATCCATGGGGCGCTTGATGCAACGGTATTTGGCGCAAACGCCATCCGCTGCGCCACATCTGCCGGACGAAAGCGCGCCGCCTGCCGCGCCAGCCGGCGGCGGATAGGCGCCAGGCTGGCCACTGGCCGTGCCTGGGCGATGCCGCGCCGCAGGAAAAAGGATGGGCTGATAAGAAAGCTGCCAAGGCGATAACGGCGGCTGCGGTGCGCAGTGCGATGCGCTGCGCTTTTTTGCACGCCAACATCCGCCGCCGCCATACCTATGCTGCGCGCAGGGCTGGCTCAGCCTTGCCCTGGCAGCGGCGCCTCAGCGGTATGCGCTTTGGTCCTCAGGCGCACCCGCAGGTACTGCATCGCGCACGCGCGTGCAGTCGCCGCCGGTCAGGCGGCAGCTGCCGTCGGCGTCCAGCCAGGGGTGGGCGTGGCCCTGGCAGCCGGTCTGGCACAGCACTTCGGCGGCGGTGGTCGGCGGGCCAGCGTCTGCGTCTACCGCGCCCGGCACCGCTTGCGGGGGCGGCCCGCCCAGGCCCCAGGACCAGCGCGTGCAAGCCAGCACGGCGCGGGTGCGCTCGTTGATCAGGGCGCGTTCCATGGCCCGGCATTGGCGCTCGGCCGCGTCGGCCCGTGCGCATGCCTGGGCCTCGGCTTCGACCAGCGCGGCGATCTGGTGGCTGACGCGCTCTTGCAAGGCCGCCAGGTGCCGTTGCAGGCACAGGTGTTCCTGTTGATCTGCTGGGTGGACGGTGCGGGTTTTCATGGCGATTCAGTGCAGCAGACTGGACCGCAGGCTGCTTTCCAGGCGGTCGGGTTCGCCGAAGCGCGCGGCGGGCGTGGCGTTCCAAAGTTCCAGCAGCCGCGCCAGCACCTGGCGCAGGTTGGGCGACACCTCGGGGTGTTGCGCCAGTTCACGCAGGTTGGCGCGCACCTTGGCTTGCATCAGGTCGCGGTGCGCGCACTGCCCTTCGCTTTGAAACAAGCCGGTCATCAGCGCCAGCGTGCCGGCCATCAGTGCTTCGACCTGGGGCAACAGGAACTCCTCTGTGCTGGCGTCGGTGTGCATGGGTTCAGATCCTACGAATAAGCGGGGGCTGCATCGCACGCAGCTTGGGCTCAGTATATGCGAACGATTCTCATTTGATTTAAAGATAGACCAAGAGTTGTGGGATTTGGTTAACCCAGGTTGCCCTGCCT
>JAGOEM010000026.1 GCA_017997715.1 Ottowia sp. | reverse complement strand
GCAGCAACAGCCGGCAGCGCGAGGTGTCAACGGCCACGGTGGCTGGAAAGCCGGGGTCCACCACCAGCACGGTCTGCACGACGCGCGGCTGGGTCTTGGCCAGTTGCGCCAGCACTTCGCGCGCCAGCGCCGGCAGGTCGGTCGGCTCGCGCAGCAGGGCGGCGTGGGGGCTGGCCAGCCGCTCGCTTTCCAGCAGGTCGGTGATCAGCTCGCGCATCAAGGCCAGGTCGCGCAGCAGCGCGGCGCGCTGGTCGTGCGTTTCGGCGGCATCGGGCAGCAATTCGGCATTCAGGCGGGCGCGGGTCAAGGGGCTGCGCAGCTCGTGGCTGATGGCCAGCAGCAGCCCGCGCTTGGCGTCCAGCATCTGCTGGATGTCAACGGCCATCTGGTTCACCGTCAGTGCCAGCTCGCTCAACTCATCCGGGCGCCGGCGGTGCGACACGCGGATCGGCTCATCAAACTGCCCTTGCCCGAAGCGGCGCACGCCATCGCCAATGGTGCGCAGCGGGCGCAGCATGCGGTGGATGGCGGCGTACGCCAAGGCCGTCAGGATCAGGATTGCGCCCAGCGTCAGCCAGGCGATGCCGCGCGGCTCGCGCAGGTCTGGGCGCGCGCTCAGCGACAACGCGATCCGGTGGCCGTCGGCGGTCTGCCGCACCACGCTGGCGCGCCGCGCATCGTCCGACCGCGCCCAGCGTGGCCCATGCGGGCTGAGCGGGCCAGACTGCCAATTGACCTGCGGCCCTTCGATGCGCACCACGATCGGCAAGCGATCGGCCAGCGCGCGCGCACGCGCCACATCGGGCGGCGTACCGATTTCGGCCGCCAGCCGGTCGGCGTAGTCGTCCATCAAGGGTTGGGCGGTTCCGCGCCAGCCCGATGAGAACGCCTGGCCAATGCCCCACAGAAAGGCGCCCATCATGGCCGCCGCCAGCAGCAGAAACAGCACCAGCAGCCGCATCCGCACCGAATGGCGGCTGCGTCGCCACCATTGCCGGGCGGTGTGGTGCGCCTTCATGGCGCCAGCCTGGGCAGGGCCAGGGTGTAGCCCGCGTTGCGCAGTGTCTTGATCGCGTCCAGCGGCTCCAGCTTCTTGCGCAAGCGGCTGACCACGATGTCCACCGCGCGGGTGTACAGATCGGCCTCGTGCCCGCGCAGGGCCGACAGAATGTCGTCCCGGCTCCAGACCTTGCCGGGCACGCTGGCCAGCAGGTGCAGCAGATCGAATTCGGTGCTGGTCAGCTCAAGCAATTCGTCGCCCCTGCGCGCGCTGCGGGTCACCGGGTCGATCGTCAGCCCGTCCAGGCGCAAGGCGGCGTTGGGCGCGGTTGCGGCAGGGGCCGGCACGCGGCGGCGCAAGATGGTTTGCGTGCGCGCCACCAGCTCGCGCGGCTCGAACGGCTTGGGCAGGTAGTCGTCGGCGCCCAGTTCCAGCCCCACCACGCGGTCGGTCAATTCGCCGCGCGCGGTCAGCATGAGGATGGGGACATCGCTTTCCTGCCGGATGGTGCGGCACAGCTCGAAGCCGTCCATCTCGGGCAGCATCACGTCCAGGATGGCGGCGTCGATGGCGCCGCGCCGCAGGCGCTGCAGCCCGGCGCTGGGCGTCAGCGCCTGTTCCAGCTGCAGGCCAAAGCGCGCGAAGTATTGGGCCAGCGGGCCGCCCAGGTGCTCGTCGTCGTCAATCAGCAGGATGGTCGGCATGGCGTGATTGTGGGGCTGTGCTGGCGCGGCGGCGGCCCGCTTGGGGCCGGCCGCCGCGCGTGGCGCTATCAGCCACGCCCCCAGCCACGGCGGCGCTCCATGAATTCGCGCACCTGTTGCTGCTGCGCGGTGTTCAGGCTGTCGTAGAAGTCGGCCAGTGCTGCAATCACTTCGGGGCTGCCGGCGCGCAGTGCGTCGGTCTTTTGCTGGACCAGCGCCTGCGCCTTGGCGCGGTCGAACTTGTCGCCCGACACCAGCGATTTGAACTCGGCCTTCGGATCGGCCTGCCCGCGGATGGCGGTGCGCTGCGCGTGCAGCGCATCGCCCAGCTTGGTCAGGCGGGCTTTCTGGTCGGCATTCAGATCCAGCTTGCCGGCAACGCGCTCGACCATCTTGCCGCGCCATTCGGCGGCTTGCTCGGGCGTGGCGTTGGCGCCCCAGCCGTGGTGGCCGCGGTGGCCGCAGGCAGTCAGGCCGCCCAAAACGATGCTGGCGCCTGCCAGGCCGAAAAGAGTGCGTTTGATCCAAGGTTTCATGACGGTGCCCTTTCAAGAGCGTGGTGAAGGATGACCGTCATGGTGCCGGCGCGGCGGCGCGGCGTCTTCTCTGCGCCGTATCGCTGTGTTTCGTTTCTTTTCAGCCGGCAGCCACGCTTTCAGTTATGGCCCCGGTTCGGCACAGCGCTGGCCGCTACGGCATGCATGCCAAGTGAGCGGCGATGATTTTGCTTCGATTTTGATAGCTATCAGCGCCCACCTGGAAAGCGCTAAGCACTGTTTTTACTATCAATAATGACCCACTGCCGCGTGGGATGTCGGCGCGCGAAAGAAGCGCTGCACCCGCCCGGCAGCGTTCAAGCCGCTTCTGCTGGCGCCGCCGGAACCCCAGCCACCTGGCGCGCGGCACGGGCAATCACCAGGTCTTCCCGCGTGCGGATCACCATCACCGTGGTGCGCGCGAATTCGGACGACACCACCATCGCGCTTTCGGCGTTGCGGCCGTGATCGATTTCGATGCCGATCCAACCCAGGCGCTCGCACACGCGGCGCCGGATGACGCGCGAGTTCTCGCCGATGCCGCCGCAGAACACCAGCAGGTCAATGCCGCCCATGGCGGCCGCCATGGCGCCCAGTTCACGCTGGACACGGAACACGAAGTAGTCAATGGCCCGGTGCGAAGCCGCGTTGTCGGCCTGCTCCAGCGTGCGCATGTCGTTCGACAGGCCACCGGACAAGCCCAGCAGGCCCGATTCGTTGTACAGAATCTGCCTGATCTGCGCCGTATTGAGCTTTTCCTGATCCAGCATGTAGAGCATGACGCCCGGGTCGATCTGGCCGCATCGCGTGCCCATGGGCAGGCCATCCAGGGCAGAAAACCCCATGGACGACGCCACCGAACGCCCGTTGTGGATCGCACACATCGACGCGCCGTTGCCCAGGTGCGCAATCACCACGCGGCCCGAATACAGGTGCGGCGCCAGGCGCTCCAGTTCACCGGTCACGTAGTCGTAGCTGAGGCCATGAAAACCATAGCGGCGCACGCCGATCTCGTAATACCGGTGGGGCAGCGCAAAGGTGTCGTTGACGAACGGCTGGCCACGGTGAAACGCGGTGTCGAAGCACGCCACCTGGGGCACCCCAGGGAAAGCCGCCCTGGCCGTGCGAATGCCCGCAATGTTGTGCGGCTGATGCAGGGGGGCGAAGGGCGACAGCGCTTCCAGCTTGTCCAGCACCTCGTCATCGACCACGGCGGGCGCCCTGAAGTCGGGGCCGCCGTGCACCACGCGGTGGCCGACGGCGGCCAGCTGCAAATCCGGGTGGGCTTGCTTGATGGTGGCAATCACCAGCTTCAGCGCACCGTCGTGGTTGCTCAGATCGCCGGGCGCCAGCGGCAGCGCTGCCCCCGTGCGGTCCTTCAGCACCACGCTGCCGCCGGGGCCGATGCGCTCAACCTGCCCGGTGACCAGCGCCTCGTCGTTGTAGGCCGAAAACAGGGCCACCTTGAGCGACGACGAGCCTGCGTTCAGCGCCAGAAAGCCGGCGCGGCCCCAGTCGAGGGTTGAGGTTGGGGTCAGCGTGGGCTGTTCGTTGCTCATGCAGGCTCCTTGCTTTCTTGCTGCAGGCGGGCGTGGTGCAGTGCCGCCACCGCACACGACGCCAGGCGCGCCATCGGGCTGTCGGATCGTGAATTCAGAATGACGGGCACGCTGGCCCCCAGCACCAGGCCTGCGGCTTCGGCGTGGCTGACAAAGGTCAGCTGCTTGGCCAGCATGTTGCCCGAGTCCAGCCCCGGCACCACCAGGATGTTGGCCTGCCCGGCCACGCCGCCGGTCAAGCCCTTGGTGCGCGCTGCGCCAGCGTCCATGGCGTTGTCCATCGCCAGCGGGCCGTCGACCAGGCCGCCGCGGATCTGGCCGCGTTCGGCCATCTTGGACAGCAAGGCCGCGTCGATCGACGACTGGATCGCCGGGTTCACCGTTTCCACCGCCGACAGCACGCCCACGCGCGGCGTCATGTCCAGCGACAGCGCCAGGTCGATGGCGTTTTGCGTGATGTCGGCCTTGGTGGGCAGATCGGGCGCGATGTTGATGGCCGCGTCGGTGACCATCAGCGGCTCTGGCCGCCCCGGCACATCCATGACGAACACGTGGGTGAACCGCCGGCCGGCGCGCAGCCCGGTGGCTTTGTCCAGCATGGCGCGCAGCAGGTCGTCGGTATGCAGGTGCCCCTTCATCACGGCGCTGGCACGGCCTTCGCGCACCAGCGTGCAGGCCATGGCGGCGGCCGCGGCGTCGCCATGTATGTCGATCAACTCCAGGTGATCGATGGCCTCGCCCAGACCCGCGGCGGCGGCCCGGATCTGGGTGGCAGCCCCGACCAGAATGGGGCGAATGAGCCCCTCGCGCGTGGCCAGCAGCGCCCCGCCAAGTGAATTGGCGTCGTCGGGGCAGACCACCGCCACCGGCACGGCGCTCAGTTGGCGGGCGCGCTCGACCAGCGCCTCGAAGTGGCGATGCCGCTGCACCAGCAGGCCCGGCACTTCGATACCGCTGCGATCGAACTTTTGCGCGGGCGCCACCACATCGGCTTCGCCCTGAATGATCACCTGCGCGTCTGCCGTCCTGACGACCTGGGTCTGCAGTCGAACCGTGCCGTCAGCGCGCTTTTCAAGCACGGTGACGCTGCTCAGCAGCTCGTCGCCCGCGTGCGCGCGGGCCAGTACATCGAACCGATGGCCCTTGAACAAGGTGCCCGGCCCAGGCAATAGGTTGCCCAGCACGCTGGCCACCAACGAGGCCACGAACATCGCAGGCGCGATGTTTTCGGGCTTTCCGTCACCGTCCACGTCCTGGCTGGGCAGGTGCATGGGGTTGAAGTTGCCAGAAGCCACGGCGAACACGTAGAGATCGTCCGGGGTGATGAGGCGGCGCAGCTCAGCGTGCTCGCCCACCTGGATTTCGTCGAAGGTTCGATTGACCAGGTGCATCTCAACGCTCCGGGCGGGCGGCCTTGCGCGCGGGCGCGCGCTTGGCTGCGGGTGCGCGCTTGGCTGCGGGTGCGGCGGGCGCCTTGGCGCTGCGGGGGCGCAGGTTGCGTGCCGTGTTGGCCGCGCGGGTGGTCTGGGCGGCCACCGCCGCGTCGTCGGCCATCGCTTGCTGTGCGGCGGGCTGTTTCAAGGGGTCGTCCAGCACGTCGTGCACCATCTCGGGCAGGCCCAGCACTTCGCGAAAGCGCTGCAGCAGGGCGATGGTGTTCTCGGCCATTTCGGCAATGGGGCCGGGGATGAACTGCACCACCTGGGCGGCCAGCTCGCGGTCCTCACGCGTTAGCAGCAGCAGCGGCAGCGTTTCGATCGCTTGTTCGGCCTCATAGCTGGCAATGATGGTCTGCGCGTGGATGATCATCGCGCGGCGCTCGGCCCCAAAAGAGGCAAAGGGTTCGTCCTGCGTGAGCACCATGCTGGAGCGCTCCAGCCGGTCGCGCCGCACATCGCCACGGTTGTCGGCCATCAGGATCAGCATGCGGATGACGGCTTCGGCGAAGCCGCCACGGTCCACGCTGTGCAACGCCGCGGCCACCTCAGGCAGGCTGCGCAGTTCGTCGGGGTTCTTGAGCGTGCGGCGCGCCTCATGGGAGCGGCCAAACTGGCGGGCCCAGGGCGTACCCCACATGCTGAAGAAGGTTTGCTCGTACGTCATGTCGCGCAGATCGCGCCAGAAGTCGATGCCTTGTTCGACCGCATCGAACCACACAGACTCGGCCTTCACGAACGGGTTGTTGGGCGCCGCCTTGCTGCGGTGGGCGCGCAGGTGCGCGGCCGCGTTGGCAATCGGCTTGGTTGCCGGGTTCTGCGAAGAGGCCAGTGCGCGCTCGAGCCGCTTGGGGTGCATGGCGCGGCTCAGCTCGGCGGTGCTGGGGGTCACCAGCGCCTTGACGAACGGGCGGGCCACCGCGTCGTACATCTGGGCTTGCACCTCGGACATGCGGGCCACGGCGGCAAACGGCCTTTCGTCGGCCAGGCCATCGTCCAGCGCGCGGATGTCGGCCATGGTGCGTTCGATGAAGTCCACGGTGAACTGCTTCTCGCCGTTGTGCTCTTCGATGTCCTCGATCACCATCTCATACAAGCCGGGCGGCAGCGCCTCGATGGTCTTGAGGGTGGAAGTGACCTGCGTGTGTTCACGCTTGGCGATCGACGACGACACGAAGATGCCCAGGTGCCCCACCTGCTCGTGCACCATGTAAATGATGCGCTGGCCGCGCACCCGAATCTCGTCCACATCGGCGTAGGTATCGGCGATCCAGCTCAACGCCTGCTGCGGCGGGGTGATGTTGTCGCCGTGGCTGGCAAAGGCGATGATGGGCGCGCGGATCGACTTGATGTCCACCGGGCGGCCGGGTTCAAGCCGCGCTTCGTTTTTGGCCAGGCGGTTGCCGACAAACAGCTGTTCGACGATCCAGCGGATCTCGGGCTCGGTCAGCAAGAAGAAGCCGCCCCACCAGGTCTCGAATTCGAGGAAGGCGGCGTCGCCCTTGTCGATGTCGCGGTACAGGTCGGTGTACTTGCGGTACAGCGTGCGCGCGGGGTTCAGCATCTCGAAATTGAGCACCAGATGCGCGCCGTCGAACACGCCGCCCCCCAGGTCCGAGAAGAACATCGGAATCCAGGTGCCGCCCAGCACGCCGCCGTTGTAGCGCATGGGGTTTTCGCCCACGCGCCCTGCCCACGGCGCCACCGGGGCGCCGTTGATGACCACCGGGCCGGTCAGATCGGGGTTCATGGCCGCCAGCAACAAGGTGGCCCAGCCACCCTGGCAATTGCCGGTGATGACCGGCTTGGCCGAATCGGGGTGGCGGCGCATGACTTCGCGCACGAAGGTGGCCTCGGCCCGCGTCACATAGGACAAATACTGCCCCGGTTCCGGGCGGCTGCGAAAGGCCACGAAGTACACCGGGTGGCCTTCGCGCAGGGCCACGCCGACCTGGCTGTCGGGCTTGAAGCCGCCAATGCCGGGGCCATGGCCGGCGCGCGGGTCGATGATGATGTAGGGCCGGCGCGTCTCATCGATCGTCACGCCTTCGGGCGGCACGATGCGCAGCAAAAAGTAGTTGCAGGGGTGCGGCAGGTCTTTACCGTCCATCACCACCTCGTAGTCGTACTTGAGCACCGGCGGGCAGTTGGCCGCTTCGTGCGCCAGGAAGATATCGCCGCGCTGGCGCAGCGTGTCCATGGTCAGCACCGTGCGCTCTGCCGAATCGCGCAGGTATTCCAGCCAAGCCTGGGCCAGCGTGCCCTGCGCGCCCTGTTCGTGCACACCGGAAGCCACTGCCTGGCTGTCGCCCACCCAGGTGGTCGCGCGGCGGGTGTGTTCGCTCACCATCCGCTTGCCTTGCTTGCGGGCAGCCCTGGCTTGCAAGGACAGGTTGCTGACTTCCGCGCCGAACTCGTCATTGGCCTCGACCAAGCTCTGGTGCACGGCCTGCGCCATGTCGTCCTCAGGCCGAAGCACGCGGTTGGGTGACTGGAAATTGAACAAGTCGAAGATGCTGGCCATATCAAGGCTCCTTATGAATCGAAACAAATAGATAAGCGGCGCACGGCCCGCGGCGCTGGCCGCTCTTGCGGCTGCTGCGTGATGGGCGCGGAAAGATGCTGTGCATCCGCTCAGGCCACGGTCGAATAACCGCCGTCGATGTCGTAGACCCCGCCGGTGAGGTTGCGAGCGGCCGGTGATGCCAGAAAAGCCGCCATGGCGCCCACGTCGTCCAAGGTGGCGAGTCGCCCGGTGGGCGCGCGCGATACGGCCGCGTCCAGCATCTCATCAAAATGGGCAATGCCAGAAGCCGCGCGCGTGGCCATCGGCCCGGGAGAAAGCGCATGCACGCGGATGCCCTGCGGCCCCAGTTCTGCGGCGGCGTACCGCACGGCGCTTTCCAATGCGGCCTTCACGGGCCCCATGAGGTTGTAGTTGCGCACGACGCGGTTGGCGCCAAAGAACGAAACCGATAGGCAGGTGCCGCCTCGATCCATCAGCGGCTCGGCCAGCCGCACCATGCGCAAAAAGGAATGCACCGAAACGTCCATCGCCGTGGCAAAGCCCTCGGGCGAACAGTCGACCACACGGCCATGCAGATCCGCTTCAGGCGCAAACGCGATCGAATGCACCAGCGTGTCGAGCTGGCCCCATTGGGTGCGAACCGCATCGAACACGGCTTCCAGCTCGCCCGCGCGCGATACGTCCAGTGGCATGAGGATGTCCGCGCCCAGGCGCTCGGCCAAGGGGCGCACATGCGCCTCTGCCTTGGCGTTGAGCCAGGTCACCGCCAAACGCGCACCGGCCTGGTGCAATGCTTGCGCACAGCCCCACGCGATCGAGTCTTCGTTGGCAATGCCCACGACCAGGGCCCGCTGTCCATCCAGAAAATTCATTCACCCGCCTCTGTCAATTGGTGTAAACCATGGTAACGAGAATCTGTGATGTTTGTTCGGTGATGGCCGCCGCAGGTTTCCCCGAAACGAGCGAAAGGGACTCAAACACTGGCTTTTTTTGGGTTTGCGCCACTGCGCAACCCCTCGATCGCCACCCAGTGGCCGCCGCCACGATCATGAAGCCCATCAATGACAGCCCGATGCACCGGCTCGTCACCGGCATGTCGCCGATCTGCGCTCGACCGCCAATTTGCCGGCTGCCCGCACCAAGCCCGGCGCACCTGACCAAAAAATTACCCTATCGAGGTGATTACTGTTGACAATGAGAATGACTCGCATTTAATATAGCGACATTGCGATTCACCCTGCCCCAGGGCCAGCTACCCACCATGATTGTTTGTGTCTGCAACCGAGTGTCCGACCGCGAGATCACCCGCCAAGCGCACGCCGGCATGAGCTTTGACGACATCCAGCTTGAGCTGGGCGTTGCCACTTGCTGCGGTCGCTGCGAAGGCTGTGCCCGCGAACTGGTGGAACAGTGCAGCACCAGCCATCCCATCGCCGCACTCCACTTGAACACCCCTGTTGCGCCTGGCGCGGCAGTCGGCGTGTGACCATCATGGATGTGAGCGCCTGGTGGGCCGCCGGGGTGGCGCTGGCGCTGGTCAGCGCCGCCACGTGGTGGGTTTTGCGCCGCTGATCTACCGCGGTCAGTTGCGCCGCACGGTCTCTTATTTCAGTATTCAACGAATTTGGCTGCCCTGCCTGTCTGCATGAGGGCACACTGTCCCGCTTAATATGTCCGCATCCGCGCCCTCCCCCCGCTTCACTGTGCCTCAAATCAGCCGCAATGCCGCCATCATTGGCAGCGTTGTCGTGATGCACGGTGTGGGCTTGTGGGCGCTGAACAATGGCCTTCTGCAGCGCGCCCTCGAAGTGGTGGTGCCCGCCGAAATCCTGGCCGAATTCATTGCCCCGCCGCCGTCAGCCGCTCCGCCGGCACCGGCGCCGGTGGTCAAGCCCCCTTCGGAACCCGTTAAACCCCGCGTAGCGCCCGCGCCTACACCCAGGCCAAGACCCGCGCCCCGCCCCGCGCCGGCGCCCACGCCACTGGCGGTAGCCGATGCCGCGCCCACTGCGCCGACCGTTCAGGCGGCGCCACCCGCTCCGGCACCTGCACCTGCGCAGCCCCCTCCCGGGCCGCCGTCGCCGCCTGCGCCCGCGCCCGAGGTGGTTGTCCAGCCATCGTCCAACGCGTCCTACCTGAACAACGCCAAGCCCGCCTACCCGGCTGCCAGCCGGCGCCTGGGCGAAAGCGGCCGCGTCATCGTGCGCGTGCTGATCGGCATAGACGGCCGTGCGCAGGAAGCGCGCATCCAGCGCTCCAGCGGGTTCGACCGGCTGGATCAGGTGGCACTGGAAACCGCCCGCGACCGCTGGCGCTACCGCCCCGGCACACGCAACGGTGCGCCCGAACCCATGTGGTTCAACGTGCCCATCAATTTCGAGCTGACCGATTGACGGCCCGGCACTGACAGATTTGATCTTTTGGAGTGAGTAGATGAATTCGCAATTCGGTTTGACACACGTGTGGACTCAGGGCGACTGGGTGACACGCACGGTGTTCGCAGCGCTGGTGCTGATGTCGCTGGCGTCCTGGATCGTCATCCTGATCAAAGGGCTGGACGTGGTGCGCGCCAAGCGCCAGGCCGCGCGGGTCGAGAGCTTCTGGCACTCGTCCGACATGGCCGAAGGCCTGAGCAAGCTGGGCGACAGCGACAACAACCCTTTCCGTGAACTGGCCGTGGAAGGCCGCGAAGCCGCCGCCCACCACCGCGCCACCAAGGCGCAACTGCACGACACGCTGGACGTCAGCGACTGGATCTCCAGCGCCCTGCGCAACAGCATCGACCAGGCCACGGGCCGCATGCAGGCCGGTCTGGCCATCCTCGCCTCGGTCGGCTCCACCGCACCGTTCGTCGGTCTGTTCGGCACTGTCTGGGGCATCTACCACGCACTGATGAGCATCGGCGCGGCGGGCCAGGCCAGCATCGACAAGGTGGCAGGCCCGATTGGCGAAGCGCTGATCATGACTGCACTGGGCCTGGCGGTCGCCATCCCTGCCGTGCTGGGCTACAACGCGCTGGTGCGTGGCAACAAGTTCACCCTGGCCAAGCTGGGCCGCTTTGCCCACGACCTGCACGCCTTCTACGTGACCGGCGCCCGCGTCACCGGCAGCACCGGCAATGACAGCCGCGTGGTGTCGATGAAGAAAGCCTGATCGGGAGCACTGACCATGGCTGGATTCCTTGCGGACGACCACGACGAGGTGATGAGCGAGATCAACATGATCCCGTTCATCGACGTGATGCTGGTGCTGCTTATCATCTTCATCATCACCGTGCCGGTGATGAAGCACGCCGTCAACGTCGAGTTGCCGCGCGCCACCAATGAAAAAGAAGACATCAAGCCCGAAACCGTGAACCTGACGGTGCAGGCCGATGGCAGCTATTCCATCAACGACGAAAAGATGTCTGACGACCAGCTCGCGGTGCGACTGCAGGCCGAAGGCACGAAAAGTCCGCAGCCCGACCTGCACATCCGCGGCGATCGCGACGTGCGCTACGAACGCGTGGCGCAGGCCATGGCCGCCGCCCAGCAAGCCGGCCTGAAAAAGATTGGTTTCATCACCGAGCCGAAAGCGGCACCCTGACCCGGGAGACCCCTTATGAGCACCTTGACCCTCTCCATCCCCTCGTCGGCGCGTTCGTCCACCGCCGCATCGCGCGCGGCGCCGCCCCCGCGGGCCGTGGCCGCCATCGCCTCGGCCCCCATGCCCAGCGACCAATTGCTGCAAGGCCGCAAAGCGGTGGAGATCAGCCACAACGGCTCGGTCTACCGCCTGCAGTCGACCAAACTGGGCAAGCTGATCCTGACCAAATAACGGCGTGCGCCACGGCCATCGCCGTGCGCGTGCCCCGCAACCGTTTCATCGTGGGAGGCGCCCCGTAGGCGCCGTTGACAGAGCCAGCCAGGTTTGCCCAGCCAACTCTCTTTTTCCTGCCCCACCACCTCGAACACCCAACAGATTCCTGTGCGCAGGCCCCGGCAAATAGCCGATAGCCGCCCGAACCCTTCATCGTGGGAGGCGCCCCGTAGGCGCCGTTGACAGAGCCAGCCAGGTTTACCCAGCCAACTCTCTTTTTCCCCCGTCGATTTCGGATCAAATCGCCTTCCAGCGCCCGCCACACCTGCGACAGCAGCTACTGATAACATAGCAACCTCCCTCGCTTTCTTACGCCCCATGCCCCGTCACCACGGCAGGCCATGCAGGCGCGTGCGACGCCACCAACGCATACCGTCGCCGCAAAAAAACGCACCGCGCAAGCACACACCGGCGCTAACATAGCGCGCAAAACCGGCCGCGACGCGTCGAAGTGCCCACCACAGTCGCGCAAAAAACTGAGGAGACCAGCGATGAAACGCGACGACATCCCCACGGCTTGCGGGCGGTCTTGGGGGCAGGCCGACGACCACCCGCGGCGCGGGCATCGGTTTCGCGAAATGGGCGTGGCGCTGCACGCGGTGGGGTTTGCGGCGTGTCTTTCGATGCCCAGCGCCATGGCGCAGGCAGCCCCCGCCGAACCCGACCAGCCCGCCACGCTGCCGGAGGTGGTGATCAGCACCCCCGCTGGCAATCGCCCGGTCTTTCAGATCGCCGGCTCGGCCGACCGGGTGGATGGCGATCAGCTGCGCGAAGACCGCCTGCAGATCCACTTGTCCGAAAGCCTTGGCGCTGTGCCGGGCGTTCTGGTGCAAAACCGCCAGAACCTGGCGCAAGACCTGCAACTGTCGGTGCGCGGGTTTGGCGCCCGTTCCACCTTCGGCGTGCGCGGCGTGCGGTTGTATGTGGATGGCATTCCCGCCACCTTGCCGGATGGCCAGGGGCAGACCTCGAACATCGATATCGGTTCGGCCGACCGGATCGAGGTACTGCGCGGGCCGTTTTCTGCGCTGTATGGCAACTCGTCCGGTGGCGTGCTGCAAGTCTTCACCGAAGATGGCGCCGGCCCGCCCAAGCTGAACCTGTCGCTGGCCGGGGGCAGCTTCGGCACCGGCCGCACGGGCTTCAAGCTCAGTGGCGGGACGGACCAGATGGGCTACGTGATCAGCGCCAGCCGCTTTCACACCGACGGCTGGCGCGCCCACAGCGCCGCCGACCGGGATTTGTTCAACGCCAAGTTCCACTTCAACCTGGGCGGCGGCAGCCGCCTGACCCTGGTGGCCAACCACGTCAACATCCGCGCGCAAGACCCGCTGGGCCTGTCGGCCGAACAACTGGCAGACAACCCGCGCGGCGCCGCCCTCGCCCAGCAGTTCAACACGCGCAAAAGCGTGGATCAAAGCCAGCTGGGCCTGCGCTATGAAATCCCGATCAACGCCGACCACCAACTGCAGCTGATGGCCTATGGCGGCCAGCGGCGCACGGTGCAATACCAGTCGATTCCGGTCGCGGTGCAGCAGAACCCGCTGCACGCGGGCGGCGTGATCGACCTGGACCGCACCTACAGCGGGCTGGACTTGCGCTGGCTGGGGCGTGCCACGCTGGCCGGCAGGCCTTTCACCTGGGCGGCGGGCCTGGCGTATGACGACTTGCGCGAGCAGCGGCGCGGCTTTGAAAACTACCTTGGCCCGACCAATGCACCGCTGCTGGGCGAGCGCGGTCGCCTGCGGCGCGACGAGCGCAACCGCGCCCGCAACCTCGACCCGTACCTGCAAGCCAGCTGGCAGCTGGCCGAGCGCTGGCGTGTCGAAGGCGGCGTGCGCCGGGCCGACGTGCGCTTTGCGTCGGACGACCGCTACATCACGGCCAGCAACGGCGACGACAGCCAGTCGGCGCGCTACCGGCGTTGGCTGCCCACGGCCGCTTTGCGCTTTGAAGCCTCGCCCGCCCTGGCGCTGTACGCCGCCGCCGGTCGCGGCTTTGAAACACCCACCCTGAATGAACTGGCCTACCGCGCGGGCGGCGCGGCGGGTGCCAACTTTGGCCTGCAGCCGGCCAGCAGCACCAGCCTGGAGCTGGGCCTGAAGGCGCGCCTGGGCGGCGGCCTGCTGACGGCGGCGTTGTTTCAGACCGGCACCAAAAACGAAATCGTCACGCTGACCAACGTGGGCGGGCGATCCACCTTCCAGAATGCCGGACGCACGCGCCGGCGCGGGGCCGAGCTGTCGTGGCTGCACGAAACCCGCCAGCACTGGCGCACGCAGCTAGCCTACACCTGGATCGACGCGCGTTACCGCGACGCTTTTTGCTCACCCACGCCGTGCACGCCGGCCAGCCAGGTCGCTGCGGGCAATCGCCTGCCGGGCATTCCCCGCCACAGCTTGTTCGCGGCCTTGGGTTGGATGCCACCGCAGGGCTGGCACGCGGGGGCCGAGCTGCGCGTGCCCCCGGCTACCTGGTGACGGCGCTGCACGCCGGCTACACGCGGCGAATCGGGCCATGGGATCTGAACGCCTTCGCCCGGGTCGACAACCTGTTTGACCGCCGCACCATCGGATCGGTCATCATCAACGAAGGCAATGGCCGCTTCTTCGAACCGGCGCCGGGCAGAAACTGGACGGTGGGCGTCAACGCCAGTTACCAGTTTTGATTCCAGCGGCGCCTTGTCGGTGCCGGCCGCAAGGCTTTTATGCATATAAACAGCCTGCATCCATTGACCAGCGGGCGCAGGCAGCTATCGTTTTTGAATAAATCGATCAGGCCTGACGCAACTGCCGGTACAGCGTGCCGCGCGATACCCGCAGCTGGCGCGCCGCCTGGGTGACGTTGCCCCCGTGCGCCGCCAGCGTTTGTTCGATCAGCAGGCGGTGGTGCTCGCGCAGCGTACTGGCTTCGGCCAGGGGCACGCTCAGCCCCGGCGCTTGCTGGGCCGATTCATTCACGGGCGGTGCGGGCACAGGGGGCGTGCGCGCCTGCGGTGCTTCCATCGCCGCGCGGTGGCCCGTCAGCGTGGCGGTGGCCCACACGGTCAGGCGGCTGGGCAGCCTGACCGGCTGCGGCGCGCCGCGGCACAGGCGCAGCAGCCCGTCGACCGACTGGCCCAGCAGCGCTTCCACGTGCCGCGGCGCCGCGCCGGTCGGCAAGACACCCAGCAGCTGCGCAGCCGCATCGTTCAGCCAGGCCACCGTACCGTCGTCGGCCACGCCGGCCAGGCCAACCAGCGGGGTCTGCAGCAAGGCGGGGTTGGTTTGAAAGCGCAGGATCAGTTGGTCGCTGGCCAGCGACTGCAGCAAATCGTTTTCGATCGAGGTGGCGTACAAACCCACCATGGCGCCCGCGTCAAACCCGAAGGCGTCGTCTTCCACCGTCACGTCCAGAACGCCAGCCAGGCGGCCGTGGATGTCGCGGATCGGGGCCGCGGCGCAACGCAGGCCCGCCATGGCTTCGAAATAGTGCTCGCCGCCCAGCACCGTGCAGGCGCTGCCGGTGCTGGCCACGATGCCCGGCGCCGAGGTGCCCACCCGGTGTTCGCCCAGGTTCACACCGGGCCGGGCAAAGGCCCGCGTCAGCATCTGGGTCTGCACGCTCAGCGGGGTGTTGTACAGCAGCACGCCATCGGCGTTGGTCAGCATCACGCAGGCGCCGGTGCCGGCCAGGGCGCGTTCCATGGTCTGCAAATCGGGTTGGGCCCTGCACAGCAGCGTGCGGCTGCGTTCCAGCGCCGCCTGCAGGCGGCTGTTGCTGACGGGATCAAGCGCCACCGCGCGGCGCGGGTCGGGGTGGACGCGGTAGCTGCGCATCCATGACTGGATCACCGCCTCGCTGACCAGGCCGGTGGGGCGTTGTCCTTCCTCGAACAGCTGGCGCCGCGCCAACGCCACGCGCTCGGCCGGGGTGGTGCCAAACAGTTGTCGCGGGGCTTGCGCCGCGGGCGGGGCACTGCGCTGACGGGATGCCATCGGGTTGCGATCCGGGGACGCCGTGGGGCTGTAGGGCGGATTGTGACGCGCACCAGCGGGTGTTCTGCAATGGAACAGTGTTTGCCTAGGGAAATCCCGAGGGTGAAATTGAATGCCGGCGGCGCGATGCTGCGACCGCCCACCCGTTGAATTCGCCGGGCCGCAGAACCCAAACAAGGAGACGCTTCCCATGAAAACCCCTACCCGCGCGCTGACGGCGGGCTTGCTGTGGGCGCTGTTCAGCGCGCCCGTGCTGGCCCAGGATGCAACCCTTCGCGCCGCTACGGCGGTCCAGAAGGTGGATGGCGCATTCATCACCGCCAATGCGGCCCATACGCCCGACTGGCCCGCCATCGGCGTGGACTACGGCGAAACCCGCTTCAGCCGACTGGATCAGCTCAGCACCCACAACGTGAAAGACCTGGGCCTGGTCTGGTCGTACAACCTGGAAAGCACGCGCGGCGTTGAGGCCACGCCCGTCGTGGTGGACGGGGTGATGTACGTCAGCGCCTCCTGGAGCGTGGTGCACGCCATCGACACGCGCACCGGCAAGCGCCTGTGGCGTTACGACCCCAAGGTGGACCGGGCCACGGCCTTTCGCGGCTGCTGCGATGTGGTCAACCGCGGCGTTGCGCTGTGGAAGGGCAAGGTGTTCGTGGGCGCCTTCGACGGCCGGCTGATCGCCCTGGATGCCGCCACCGGCAAGGTGGTCTGGGAGAAAAACACCATCGACGGGCAGAAGGGTTCCTACACCATCACCGGCACGCCGCGCGTGTACAAAGGCAAGGTGATCATCGGCAACGGCGGCGCCGAATACGGCGTGCGCGGCTACATCACCGCCTACGACGCCGAAACCGGCGAACAGAAATGGCGCTGGTTCACCGTGCCGGGCGACCCCGGCAAGCCGTTTGAAAACGACGCCATGGCCAGCGCCGCCAAGACCTGGGACCCGTCCGGAAAATGGTGGGAAGCCGGCGGCGGCGGCACGGTGTGGGACGGCATGGCCTTTGACCCCGAACTGAACCTGATGTACATCGGCACCGGCAACGGATCGCCGTGGGCGCACAGCAAGCGCAGCCCCAAGGGCGGCGACAACCTGTACCTGGCGTCCATCGTCGCGCTGAACCCCGACACCGGCGAATACAAATGGCACTACCAGGAAACCCCGGGCGACAACTGGGACTACACCTCCACGCAGCCCTTGATCCTGGCCGACATAAAGGTGGGCGGCAAGGCCCGCAAGCTGCTCTTGCACGCCCCCAAGAACGGGTTCTTCTTCGTGCTTGACCGCACCAATGGCCAGTTCATCTCGGCCAAGAATTTCGTCGACGTGAACTGGGCCACGGGCTACGACAAGAAGGGGCGCCCAATCGAGAACCCCGCCGCGCGCCAGAACACCAAGCCGGGCGACCCCCTTCCCGGCCCCTATGGCGCCCACAACTGGCACCCGATGTCGTTCAACCCGAAAACCGGCCTAGTGTACCTGCCGGCCCAGCACGTGCCGCTTACGCTGATGGACGACAAGGACTGGAAGTTCAACGAAGCCGCCCCGCTGCGCCCCCATTCCGGCGTGGGCTGGAACACCGCCATGCTCCTGAACGCCGCGCCACCCCAATCCAAGCCGATGGGCCGCCTGGTGGCGTGGGACCCGGTCAAGCAAAAGGAAGCCTGGGGCGTGCAGCATGTGTCGCCCTGGAACGGCGGCACGCTGACCACGGCGGGCAACCTGGTGTTTCAGGGCACGGCCTATGGCCGCATGGTGGCCTACGACGCGCGCAACGGCAAAAAGCTGTGGGAAACGCCCACCGGCACCGGCGTGGTGGCGGCACCGGCCACCTACATGGTCGACGGCAAGCAGTACGTATCTATCGCGGTCGGCTGGGGCGGCGTGTACGGCCTGGCGGCGCGCGCCACCGAACGGCAGGGCCCCGGCACGGTGTACACCTTTGCGGTGGGCGGCACCGCCAAGATGCCCGACTTTGTGGAGTACCGCCTTGGCAAGCTGGTGCAAGGCGTGGCCTACGACCCGAAACTGGTCGAAAAAGGCACCGGCCTGTACGTGGCCAACTGCGTGCTGTGCCATGGCGTGCCCGCCGTCGACCGCGGCGGCAACATCCCCAACCTGGGCTACATGGACGCCGCGTTCATCGACCACCTGGACAAATTCATCTTCAACGGCCCGGCCGTGGCGCGCGGCATGCCCGACTTCACCGGCAAGCTGAAGATGGACGACGTGGCCGCATTGAAAGCCTTCACCCAGGGCACGGCAGACGCGGTGCGGCCCAAGAAGTAAGGGCGCAGGCCCCGTGCCCGCGGCATGCGGCGGGCACGGATTTGGCGGCCAAATTTATGCACAAATAGCCCCGTAGCGCCCGCCACGTCTGCGGAGATAGCTATTCAAATAATAGCTTCAACACCATCACCCGGCACCATAGCCCGGGGCCGTCACCGCATCAGGTAGACCAGATGCGTGGCGCCTCGTCCGGCAAACCCCACAGCGCCTCACGCCAGGCGCGGCGCACGCGGCGCATCGCGGCCATGGCCGATTCGACTACCGGCGCCACCACCCGCGCCACCAGCACCTGCGGCCCCGGGTTGCTGACGCCGGCCTGCCAGTCTTCGCCCTCGCCCGGCTCGCCCAGGGCGGCGCGCGCCGCATCCAGCGCCGCATCGCGCCGCGCCCGCGCCAGCGGCACGCCACCCACCCAGAACACACTGGCCAGGCAGCGGTAGCCGCCCAGCCCCAGCGGGCTTTGCAACAGGCGATGGTCGTCGGCGGCGATCACGCCGCGCTCCAACCACACACCGGGCACTTCCACGTGCTGCAACAAACGCCCCTGCACAAACGGCAGATTGGCGTGTGGCAGCCCCAGGGCGGTCACGTCCCAGGCGATCAGTTCGCCGCCCGGCGCCACGGTCATGCTCAGGTGGTTTTCGGCCAGGCAGCCGCTGTAGTAAATCGCCTCTTGCGGCAGCCATTCCAGCCGCGCGCCATCGTCCACCTGCAGGGCGGCGCGCTGCACACCGGGTTCGCCTTCGCTGCGGTAAAAGCGCGTGGCCCCCGGCGTGGTGACCAAGCCGTGCGCACCGGCATGGGCGTGCACACGCATATCCAGCACATCGCCGCCCACGATGCCGCTGGGCGGGTGCACCAGGATGTTGTGGCAGATCGCGCCGCCTTCGGGGTACAGGCTTTGCAGCACGCGCAGCGGGCCGCTGTGGCGATGGCGGGCGATGGTGCGGCCATCCGCCAGGTGGTGGTCGAGCGTCAGTTCAGCGCGCCAGGTCATGTTCGGTATCTGTTCGTCGTAGCCAGGTGCCCATTCTGATTCACGGCCCCCACCCAGTTCGCCAGGGCGGCAAGCAGGCCTGCCAGACCCGCCGACCTGAACGCCATCGCCAGCCAAGCCTGGCCAAGCTGATGGGCGCGATGCTGCCGCTGCGGTCGCCAGCGCGCCCGCCTGGGCCACTGCGACGGCTGCGCAGACTGGCCTGAAGGCCGGCCTGGTCGATCTGGCGCAGGTTTTCATGACGCGCACAGCACGCAGACTTTCGCGGGGCGCACCGCGCGCAGGGGTGCAGAGGCGCACATCTTGTCGGGGCCAGCTGTTACCTAAAGCGCAATGGAAGAGAACACGACAAGCTTCTCTTTTGATAGCTGCTACCGCCCGCACATCAGGCGCCACAGGCCAATTCAGCTTGAAACTGAAACACTTGCACAGCCGTGTGCAGCGCGGGCCGGCCATGCCCGCCGGTGTGGCACGGCCAGGCCGGGTCAGTCGCTGCCCTGGCGCGCCGCGCCGCCAGTCGCATCGGCAGCCGCCACCGTCTCCGCACGCCGGGCCGCCCGCCCCGCCCCGCGGGTCGCATCCCGCAGAAACTGCACAAGGTGAACCGCAGCCGGCGGCAGGCTGGCCAGGTCGCGCGCGGCCAGCAGCAGCTGGCGCGCGGCCCACGCGTCGGTCAGCGGCAGGCGGCGCACGTGGCCGGTGCGCGCCTCGCGTTCGGCCACGGCATGCGGCACCACGGCCACGCCAGCGCCCAGGGCGACCATGCGGCAGATGGCGTCCAGGTTGCCCAGGCGCACGCGGTAGTCCCAATCCGCCTGCAGCCGGCGCGCCTGGGTGGTAACCAAGGCCTGCAGCGCACTGGCTTCGTGCAGACCCAAAAAGGGCAGGGCCAGCGCGTCTTGCAGGCGCACGCGGCCTTGCCTGGCCAAGGCGTGGCCGCGCGGCACGACCAGCACCAGCGGGTCGGCGCGCAGGGGCAGGCTTTGCAGCCCGGCCAGGTCGGCCGCGTCGGACAGCACGCCCAGCTCGGCCTGGCGCTGGCGCAGCGCATCGGCAATGGCGGCGCTGGGGCGCTCCTGCAAGTCCAGCGTGTAGCCGGGGTGCGCCGCCAGAAAGCGCGCCAGCAGCTGCGGCAGGTGCACGGTGGCGGCCGAGGTATTGGCCAGCAAGCGCAGATGCGCCTTGGGGCCGCGGGTGTGCTGGGCCATGGCGTCTTGCAGCTGCGCTAGCTGGGCCAGCACCTGCTGCGCCTCGCGCGCCAGCGTTTGCCCGGCGGGCGTGGGCTGCACGCCGCGCCGGTCGCGCACCAGCAAGGGCGTGCCCAGCGCGTCTTCCAGCGCGCGCACCCGGGCACTGGCCGATGCCAGGGTCATGTGGCTGCGCGCCGCGCCCGCGGTGATGCTGCCGCTGTCCAGCACGTGCACAAACAGGCGCAAGTCGATCAGGTCAAAACGCATGGCCGCAGGCTAGCACGCGTGGCCAGCGGCTTCATGCCCAGCCTATGCCAATGGCTGAGGCTGGCTCAGCCAACCGCGCAGTGACACGCTGACCAGGCCACCGCAGAATCGGCGCGTTGCCCCTGTATTTTTCGTCCTGAAGCTTGCCCGCCATGTCTGATCTGCTGTCGTCCCCCGTCGCGCTGTGGGCGTTCTGCGCGGGCGTTTTCCTGGCCGCCGGGGTGGTGAAAGGCGTGGTCGGCCTGGGTTTGCCCACACTGGCGATGGCGCTGTTGGCGCTGGCAATGACGCCGGCGCGCGCAGCGGCGCTGCTGATCCTGCCCTCGCTGGTGACCAATGTGTGGCAGATGCTGCCTCGGCGCACCCTGGGCGCGCTGCTGCGGCGGCTGGGGCCGATGCAGGTGGGCGTGTTCGCCGGCACGCTGCTGGCGTCGTGGCGGCTGGGCGCGCCGGCCGGCGCCTGGGCCGCGCTGGCGCTGGGTGTGGCGCTGGTGGCCTACGGCGCCTGGGGGCTGTCGGGCGCGCAACTGCCGCGCGTCAGCCCGGGGGTAGAGCGCTGGCTGGGCCCGCTGGTCGGCGCGGTGACCGGCGCGGTGACGGCCGCCACCGGCGTGTTCGTGATTCCGGCCGTGCCCTACCTGCAGGCGCTGGGCCTGCAGCGCGACGAGCTGGTGCAGGGCATGGGCCTGTCGTTCACCGTATCCACCATCGCGCTGGCCCTGGGCCTGGCGATCAACGGGCAATATCCGGTGGCGGCGCTGGGTGGTTCGGCGCTGATGCTGCTGCCTGCGCTGCTGGGCATGCAGGCCGGCCAATGGCTGCGCCTGAGGCTGTCGCCGCCGCGCTTCAAACAATGCTTCATGGCTGCGCTGATCCTGCTGGGCGGCTGGATGGTGTGGCGCGCCTGGTGACGCGCCGCGACGACGCGGCAGGTACGCGCAGTGCTGCGCCGCACTCGCCCAGGCTGAATAAAACCATGCGATAGCGCCCGTCAACCCCGCGAATCGCGCTATCAATACGAGAGTCAAAAGCGCCCTTGTCCAGCCCAGAGCGCAGCCAAGGCTGACGGCTTTGCGCACCCAGCCACGCCCAGCGCGGCCCCAATCCGTCTTCATCCCCGTCCATCGGCCTGCGGCTTGGCTTCGTCGCCTATCTGCCACATCTCACTCATGTTGCGAATAGGAATTACTATCAATTGCAATAGAATTTAACAAATGCGCCCCACGCCCGTCCTTGGTCGTATGCCGTGCGCCTGTTTCTTTCGTCCGATCTGACCGACCTTCATGACCTCCCCTACCCGCTTCCGACTGACCCCCACCGCCACACTGGTCCGCCATGCCGTCGGCATCGGCTTTCTGATTGCCGCAGCCGCCGGGCACGCGCAAGACGCGGATGCCCCGGCTAAGGGCACGCTGCAAGAGGTGCAGGTGTCCGGCCAGGCCGAGGCGATTGGCGGACTGCAGAAGAAATACTCGGGCGGCCAGTTGGCCCGTGGCGGCGCGCTGGGCATTCTGGGCCGCACCGACATGCTGGACGTGCCCTTCAGCACCACCAACTACACGTCCGAGCTGATCGACAACCAGCAGGGCCTGACGGTGTCGGACGTGGTGATGAACGACGCCTCCGTCCGCACGCTGCAGGCGCGCGGCGGCTATGGCGAGGACTACCAGATCCGTGGCCTGTCGGTGGGCGCGCGCGACGTGGCGATGAACGGCCTGTACGGCCTGTCGCCCGCCACCCGCATGCCGCTGGAGATGATTGAGCGGGTGGAAGTGCTGAAAGGCCCCGGTTCGCTGACGCAGGGCGTGGGCCCCAACGGCAGCGTAGGCGGCAGCATCAACGTGGTGACCAAGCGCGCGGGCGACATCCCGCTGACGCGCCTGACCACCACCTACATGGGCAAGGCGCAGTTCGGCACGCACCTGGATGTGGGCCGCCGCTTTGGCGACGAGAACCAATGGGGCGTGCGCGCCAACGGCGTGTGGCGCAATGGCGAGGGCAACATCGATGGCGGGCGCCAGCGCCTGGGCCTGGGCTCGCTGGGCTTGGATTACGCTGGCACGCGCCTGCGCGCCTCGGCCGACCTGCTATATTCCGAGGGCACCAACCACAGCTTCCGGCCGCAGGCGGCCTTCCTGGACGGCATCACGCAGGTGCCGGCCGTGCCCGACCCGCGCAAGAGCTTCTACCCCGGCGCCAACATGTCCGACAAGGCCAAGACGGCAATGACGCGGCTGGAATACGACGTGACCGACCGCACCACCGTGTACGGCGCGGTGGGCTACAGCGAGGTCAACAGCCAGCAGAATTTCCCCACGGCCGCCACCCGCATCAACTCTGCGGGCGACTTCACCGTGCGCAACGGCTACTACGACGAATACAACAAAACCACGTCGGGCGATGCCGGCGTGCGCACGCGCTTCAGCACCGGGCCAGTCAACCACACGGCGGTGCTGGCGGCCAACTTCATGCAGCGCGAAACCGGCTACTTCTATCAGCTGACGCCGACGCCGGTGTCTTCCAACATCTACCACCCGGCGCCGCTGCCGGCCATCACCTTTGCGCGCGGCACGCCGGCCAAGTCGGCCGATCTGGCGCAGTACAGCGTGGCCGTGGCGGACACCATGAGCCTGTTCAACGACCGCCTGCTGGCCACGCTGGGCCTTCGCGACCAGACCATCCACCAGAAAAGCGTGAACGGTTCCACCGCATACAAGGCCAGCAGCATCTCGCCACTGGTCGGCCTGGTGTTCAAGTTCGACAAGGACACCGCCATTTACTACAACTACACCGCAGGCCTGACGGCCGGCGGCGTGGCCGGCGCCACCACCGCCAATGCAGGCCAAGCCTTTGCACCGCAAAAGTCCAAGCAGCACGAGATCGGCATCAAGAAGGATTGGGGCACGCTGGTGACGCAGGCCACCATCTATCAGATTGAGCGACCCAGCTCGATGATCGAAAACAACGTCTACAGCTTTGGCGGCAAGCAACGCAACCGCGGGCTGGAGCTGACCGCCTACGGCGAACTGGTGCGCGGCCTGCGCCTGATGGCGAGTGCCTCCTTCAACCAGGCCAAGCTGACGCGCACTGCGGGCGGCGCCAACCAGGGCAACGACGCACCGGGCGTACCCGACCGTACCTACAACCTGGGGCTGGACTGGGACGTGCCGGGCGTGCCGGGCTTCAGCCTGAATGGCCGCGTGATCAACACGTCGTCGATGCGCTACGACGCCGCCAACCTGCTTCGCATGCCGGCCTGGAGCCGCTTCGACCTGGGTGCCCGTTACGCCACCAAGGTGGCCGGCAAGCCGGTCGTATTGCGCGCCAGCGTGGAAAACGTTGCCGACAAGGCGTATTGGGTAACGGCCAGTGGCTACGTCACGGTGGGTGCGCCACGCACGCTGATGCTGTCGGCCTCCATCGACTTTTGATGCGCCCAGCCAGGGCACGCTACGCAACAAAAAAGGGCCTCGACTGAGGCCCTTTTTATAAGCATTTTCAGCCGACAGCGCTTATCTGGCGGGCGCAAGCAGCTATCAAAAGCATTGCATGACGCGGCACCGTAGGCGCGTCTGTGGCCTGACGGCCTGACGCGAGCGCGGCGGCGCCGAACCGATCAGCGCACGGTCTTGAAGCGGATGTCGTCGGCGATGAAGGTTTTGTCAGGGAACGGCGCTTCGTTGGAGCCAAACGGCATCTGCGCGCGCAGCTTCCACGACAAGGGCACGTCCCAGGTGCGCGCCACTTCGGCGTCGATCAGCGGCGCGTAGTGCTGCAGGCTGGCGCCGATGCCGGCTTCGGCCAGCGCGGTCCACACGGCGTACTGCGCCATGCCGGCCGAATGCTCGGAAAAGGTTGGGAAGTTGTCGGCGTACAGCGGGTATTTTTGCTGCAGGTCCTTGATCACGTCCTGGTCTTCATAGAACAGCACGGTGCCCGCGCCTGCGGCAAAGGCGTCCATCTTGGCGTCGGTCGATGCAAATGCCTCGGCCGGCACCATGGGGCGCAGGGTTTCCTTGGTGATGACTTTCCACAGCTTCTCGCTGGCGGCGCCAAACAGAATCACCGCGCGCGAGCTTTGCGAGTTGAACGACGACGGCGCCAGGCGGATGGCCTGGCGCACCAGCGCGTCGATCGCGTCTTCAGAGATCGGCAGTTTGCGGCCCAGCGCGTATTGGGTACGGCGCGTGGCAAATAGATTCAGGGCGTGGTTGCTCATGGAAAAGGGTTAAGAAACGTGGACAGAACGGCCGGGCATCACCAAAAGAGATGTGTACCCAACCCCGTACCACTCAGTTTATTGCAGTGCAGCATTTTTTGCTGGGCGGGCCGGCCAATGGGCTTTCAGGCACGCACGAACATGGTCACCAGCGGCACGTCGCCCAGCAGCCGGCTGCGGTGGCCGTGCAGCTGCGGATCAAACGTGGCGCCGGGCGGCAGCGTGTCGTTGGAATAAAAACATTCGCCCGGGCCGAACACGCGCGTGCCGCCATCCTGCAGGCCGATCTCCATGCTGCCCTGCAGCACCACCAGCCACTGCGGCGTGGTGGTGCAGTGAAAGTCGCTGGCAAAACCGACCGGGCTGTGCCGAAACTGGCAGCCGCCCGAAGCCTGCAGCGCCGACAAGCGGGTGATGGGCGTGCCTTCGGTCAGCGGCACCGGGTCGTCGCGAAAGCGGGCGCGGCCGTCGGTATCGGTGAACAGCACAGGCAGGGTCAGCGCGGTCATGGGGCGGGCTCCAGAAAAACGTGGGTGCGAACAAAACAAGCGCGCCAGTTTAGGTGGCGGCTGCGCTGGCGGCGGGGCCGCTCTGTTTACCAACCGACACAAATCGCCCGCCCGCGCTAACCCCGTTCGCCTGCGCGCGCCGTTTCAGCCGCTACCTCGTCACTTTCTTCGATGGAGCCCGTATGAAACTCGCCCGCCTTGCCGCCGCTGCCGGCCTTGCCGCTGCTTCGCTGTTCGCGCACCTACCCGCCCACGCGGTGGGCCGCCTGATCGATGTGGATG
>JAGOEM010000329.1 GCA_017997715.1 Ottowia sp. | reverse complement strand
GGCCCAACTCGATCACCTGCGGGCAGATTTGGGCGATGAAGCGGCCGTCGCTGGTGCCGCCGGTGGTGGACAGCTCGGGCGCCAGCCCGGTTTCGGCGTGGATGGCGGCCTGCACGGCGTGCACCAGGGTGCCGGGCGTGGTCAGGAAGGGGCGGCCGCCCAGCGTCCACTTCAGCTCAAAGTCCAGGCCGTGCTTTTGCAGCACGGCTTCGACACGCTGCTGCAGCGATTCGGGCGTGGATTCGGTGGAAAAGCGGAAGTTGAAATCCACCACCACCTGGCCGGGGATGATGTTGCTGGCGCCGGTGCCGCCGTGGATGTTGCTGACCTGCCAGCTGGTGGGCGGGAAGAAATCGTTGCCGCGGTCCCATTCGATGGAGACCAGTTCGGCCAGCGCGGGCGCCAGATCGTGAATGGGGTTGCGCGCCAGGTGCGGGTAGGCGATGTGGCCCTGGATGCCGCGGACGGTGAGCTTGCCCGACAGCGTGCCGCGCCGGCCGTTCTTGATCATGTCGCCGGTGCGGTCAACGGCGGTGGGTTCGCCCACGATGCAGTAGTCCAGCACTTCGCCGCGCGCTTTCAAGGCTTCGCACACCACCACGGTGCCGTCCAGCGCGGGGCCTTCTTCGTCGCTGGTCAGCAAGAAGGCGATGTGCAGCGGCGCGTCGGGCTGCGCGGCCAGAAACTGTTCAACCGCCACCACGAAGGCGGCGATCGAGGTCTTCATGTCGCTGGCGCCGCGGCCGTACAGCTTGCCGTCGCGCTCGGTCGGCGTGAACGGGTCGCTGGCCCATTGGTCCAGCGGGCCGGTGGGCACGACGTCGGTGTGGCCGGCAAAAACTATGGTTTTGATAGCTGCTTGCGCCCGTCCAGCGGGCGCTGCGGGCCGTTTTGACCATAAGTTGCGCACACGGAATGTGTCTGGCCCGCTGTCCATCACTTCGTTGACAAAGCCCAGCGGCGCCAGGCGTGCGGCCAGCAGGTCGATGCAGCCCTCGTCCAGGGGCGTGACCGAAGGCCGGGCGATCAGCGCCTCGGCCAGCGCGCGGGTGGGGGAATGCGGTGACGACATGCGCGCGTTGTTTCAGGCGGTGATCGATTCAGCCGCCACCCAGGCGCGAGTCGGAGAAGCTGCCCAGCTTGGAATCGGAATAGCCCGAATGGCTGTACCCGCTGTTGCCATAGCCAGTGCGGGCAAAACCGCTTCTGCCGGGGGCGTGCACATCCAGCGTGATCTCGGTGAAGGACGGCTCGTTGCTGACGATCTCTTCTTCCTGCGGGCGATTGGCCGTTTGGCGCACGGTGTCGTTTTGCAGGCGCCACATCAGGTTGGTGGGCGAATCGGCGTGGGCCAGGCCTTCCTTGCGGTCGATGCGGCCGGTGTTGATCAGGCGCGCCAGATCCTGCTCGAAGGTTTGCGAGCCTTCGGCGATGGAGTTGTCCATCGCTTCTTTCACGCCGGTGAAATCGCTTTTCTCGATCAACTCGGCCATCAGCTTGGTGTTCAGCATCACCTCGACCGCCGGGGTGCGGTGGCCGTCCACGGTGCGGATCAGGCGCTGAGACACGATGGATTTGAGTGCCGCCGCCAGGTCGCCCAGCAGGGTGGGGCGCACTTCGACGGGGTAGAAGCTCAGCACGCGGTTCAGCGCCTGGTAGCTGTTGCTGGCGTGCAGGGTGGCCAGGCACAGGTGGCCCGACTGCGCGTAGGCAATGGCCGCGGACATGGTTTCGCGGTCGCGGATCTCGCCGATCATGATGACGTCGGGCGCCTGGCGCAGTGCGTTCTTCAGGCCAATTTGCAGGGTGCCGGTATCGGTGCCCACCTCGCGCTGGTTGATCAGCGACTTGCGGTTGGCGAACACGTATTCGATCGGGTCTTCGATCGTCAGGATGTGGCCGCGGATCAGCTTGTTGCGGTGATCCAGCATCGACGCCAGCGAGGTCGACTTGCCCGCGCCCGTGGCACCCACCATCAGGATCAGGCCGCGCTTTTCCATGACCAGCATCTTGAGGATGTGGGGCAGGTTGAGCGAGTCCAGATCCGGAATCAGCGGGCTGATGAAGCGGATCACCGCGGCATAGGTGCCGCGCTGGCGCATGGCCGACAAGCGGAAGTTGCCCACGCCATACAGCGGAATCGCCATGTTCAGCTCGCCCGTTTCGCGCAGCTCTTCGATGCGGTTGGGCGGCACCACGTCCATCAGCAGGTTCATCACCGCGTCGGGCGGCAGCACCTGGCTGTTGATCGGGTGGCATTCCCCGTTGATCTTGATGGTGGCCGGCGCGTGGGCCGACAGATAGACATCCGAGGCCTGCTTTTCAGCCATCAGGTGCAGGATGCGTTCCATCATGGATTGGGGCGCTGAGGCGGACATGGGCTTCCTTTGGTCGGGCGATCTGGGGCAGAGAGTGCGTAGCGGGGGCGCTGCGTTCAGGGGCGCAGCAGGTCGTTGATGCTGGTCTTGCTGCGCGTTTGCGCGTCGACCGTTTTCACGATGATCGCGGCGTAGGTGCTGTAGTCCTGGCCGGACTTGGTCTTCTTGGGCAGGTTGCCGCTGATCACCACGCTGCCGGAGGGCACGCGGCCAAAGCTGGTTTCGCCGGTATCGCGGTTGAAGATCGGCGTGCTCTGGCCGATGTACACGCCCATGCCC
>JAGOEM010000025.1 GCA_017997715.1 Ottowia sp. | reverse complement strand
TCCCTGACGATGGTGCCGTGTTGAACCTCAATCCGCCGCGGCGCATGTGCGGCCAGCGCCATGTCGTGAGTGACGATGATGACGGTGTGGCCGTTGGCGTTGAGCTCCTTCAGGATGCGGATCACCTCCTCGCCGCTGGTGCTGTCCAGCGCACCGGTCGGTTAGTCGGCCAGGATGACGGCCCCGCCATTGACCAGTGCGCGGGCAATCGAAACGCGCTGCTGCTGCCCGCCTGAAAGCTGCCCAGGCCGATGCCCGGTGCGGTCCCCCAACCCCAGCCGATCCAGCAGTGCTTGCGCGCTGGCATGGCGCTCGCCCGCGGGCACGCCGGCGTAGATGGCGGGCAACTCCACGTTGCCGGCGGCCGTCATGTCCGACAGCAGGTTGTAGCGCTGAAAGATGAAGCCAAAGCGCTCGCGCCGCAGCGCGGCCAGTTCATCGGGCGTGCGCTCGGCGGTTTCGCGCCCGTCGATCCGGTAGCTGCCTTCGCTTGGCCGGTCCAGGCAACCCAGGATGTTCATCAGCGTCGACTTGCCTGAGCCCGAAGCGCCAACGATGGCCACCATCTCGCCCGAATCGATGGTCAGATCGATGTCCCTGAGGACGGTGACCGTGTCCTCGCCCGAAGGAAACTTGCGATAGACGCCGCGCATCTGCAGCAACGGCTGCTCAGCGCTCACTCAAGTCCCCTTATCCGCGGGCTGGGCCGGCGGCGCATCGCCCACCACCACGTTTTCGCCGGCCTGCAGGCCCGACAGCACCGCGGCTGTTGTGTTGGTGCGCAGGCCCACGCGCACTTCGCGCTGCGACACCTTGCCGCTGGCGTCTACCACTTTGGCCTGTGTCTTGCCGCTGGCGTCGATCGGCCCCAGGGCAGCGGCGGGCACCAACACGGCGTTCGCTTCGCTTGCGGTCAGCACCGACACCTGCGCCGTCATCGACGGGCGCAGCCGGCCTTCGGCGTTGGGCACATCGAACACCGCGTTGTAGTAAACCGCGCGGTTGGTGCCAACCCCGGCGGCGCCCGCCGCGAGGCCGGATCCGGCTTCCTGCGTGATCGATTCCGGCGCGGGCTCCACCTGGGCAATCTTGGATTCATGGCGCGTGTGCGAATCGCCCAGGGTGGTGAACCACACCGGCATACCCGGCTTGACCTTGCCTACATCGGCTTCGGCGATCTCGGCGCGCACCGTCATCACATCCATCTGCGCCAGCATCACGATGGTCGGCGTGGTCTGGAACGAATTGAGTGTCTGGCCCTGCTTGGTGACCACCGCCACCACCACGCCATCCATCGGCGCAACGATGCGCGTGTAGCCGAGGTTGATGCGCGCCGTGTCCACCTGCGTGCGCGACTGCTCGATCTGCGCCGTCAGCGAACCGATCTCAGCGCGCGCTGAATCCAGCGCGGCGCGCGCGGCCTCCAGCTCGGCACGGGCCGTTGCGTCCAGCTCCATCAGCGCCTGCTGGCGGCGGTAGGTCAGCTCGGCCTGGACCAGGCTTGCACGGCGTGCCGCCAACTGGGCCTGCAGGGCGGCCACAGCGGCCTCGGCCGTGCGCAAGGCCGTCTGTTGCGGCTCGGCGTCGACTTCGGCGATCAGCTGGCCGGCCTTGACCTGCTGCCCCAGGCTGACATGCAGCCGCTTGACCAGCCCCGACACCTGGGCGCCCACGCTGACCAGCGTCTTGGGTTGCACCCGCCCAATCGCCAGCACTGTCTGCTCAAGCTTGCCCGTCGTCACGGGGGCGGTGGCGTGCTTGGCGGCAGGCGGCGATGCACCCAGCCACCATGCCAGGGCGGCGCCCGCCAGCAATACCGGCAGGCCAAAGACTATCCAGCGGCGCATCTTCAACTTCTGGCTCCCTTGTCAAACAGCGCGCATTGTGCCCTTGCGCGGTGCACCGGTCGCCCAGCCCGGCGCCTGCCCTGCGTCACTCCACCGTCACACTTTTGGCCAGGTTTCTGGGCTTGTCGACGTCCGTCCCTCTTGCCACCGCCGTGTGGTACGCCAGCAGCTGCAGCGGCACGACGTGCAGGATGGGCGACAGCTGGCCGTAGTGTTCGGGCATGCGGATCACGTGCAGGCCTTCGGCGGCTTCGATGCGGGTGTCGGCATCGGCCAGCACGTACAGCACGCCGCCGCGGGCGCGCACTTCCTGCATGTTGCTTTTGAGCTTTTCCAGCAGCGCGTCGTGGGGTGCCACGGTCACCACCGGCATGCTGCTGGTGACCAGTGCCAGCGGGCCGTGTTTCAGTTCGCCTGCGGCGTAGGCCTCGGCGTGGATGTAGGTGATCTCTTTCAGCTTCAGCGCGCCTTCCTGCGCCACCGGGTAGTGCAGCCCGCGCCCCAAGAACAAGGCGTTTTCCTTGCCGGCGAACTGCTCGGCCCAGGTGATGACCTGCGGCTCCAGCGCCAGCACGGCCTGCAGCGCGGTGGGCAGGTGGCGCATGGCCTTCAGGTGTTCGGCCTCTTGCGCCTCGGTCAGCAGGCTGCGCGATTTGGCCAGCGCCAGCGTCAGCAAGAACAGCCCGGCCAACTGCGTGGTGAAGGCCTTGGTGCTGGCCACGCCAATTTCGACCCCTGCGCGCGTGATGTACGCCAGCTTGCATTCGCGCACCATGGCGCTGGTGGCCACGTTGCACACCGTCAGCGTGTGTGGCATGCCCAGCGCCTGGGCGTGGCGCAGGGCCGACAGCGTGTCGGCCGTTTCGCCCGATTGGGTGATGGTGACGACCAGCGTGGCCGGATCGGGCACCGAATCGCGGTAGCGGTATTCGCTGGCGATTTCCACCTGGCAGGGCAGCTTGGCGATGCTTTCGATCCAGTACTTGGCCACGCAACCCGCGTAGTAGCTGGTGCCGCAGGCCAGGATGAGCACCTGGCGGATCTTCTGGAACGTGGGATAGGCACCGTCGCCCGGGGCGTGGTTGTTGGCTGCTTCAAACAGCTCGGGCACCACGGCTTCGACGCCCTCCAGCGTGTCGGCAATGGCGCGCGGCTGCTCGAAGATTTCCTTTTGCATGTAGTGGCGGTAGGGCCCCAGTTCGGCCGCGCCGCTCATGGCTTGCACGGTGCGCACCGGGCGCTGCACGCGCTGGCCGTGGCGGTCGTTGATCCAGTGCTTGCCCAGTTGCAGGTCGACCACGTCGCCCTCTTCCAGGTAGACGATCTGATCGGTGACACCGGCCAGCGCCATGGCATCGCTGGCCAGGAAGTTCTCTTTGCCGTCGGTGCCCACGCCCACGATCAGGGGCGAACCCTGGCGCGCGCCCACCAGGCGCTGCGGCTCGTCGCGGTGCAGCACGGCAATGGAATAGCTGCCGCGCAGATGCACCGCCGCCGCCTGCACGGCGGCCAGCAGATCGCCGTCGTACAGGCTGTCGATCAGGTGGACGATGACTTCGGTGTCGGTCTGGCTGACGAAGCGGTAGCCGCGCCGCTGCAGGTCGGCGCGCAAGTCGTCGTGGTTTTCGATGATGCCGTTGTGCACCAGGGTGACGCGGCCAGCGCGTTCGTCATCGGCGGCGTTTGCGCCGCGCGGGCCGGTGCTGAAGTGCGGGTGCGCGTTGCTGACCGCCGGTGCGCCGTGCGTGGCCCAGCGGGTGTGGGCGATGCCGGTCAGGCCTTTCAGGTCGTCGCGCTGGCACTGCAGCGCCAGGTCGGCCACGCGCGCGGTGCCGCGCACCCGCCGCAGCTCACCCGCTGGCGCGCCGGCCAGACCGGCCGTGTGCACCGCTACGCCGCACGAGTCGTAGCCGCGGTATTCCAGCCGCTGCAGGCCTTGCAGCAAAACAGGGACGATGTTGCGCGTGGAGACTGCGCCGACGATGCCGCACATGGGTCAATCCTTCAGGAGGTTGCGAAACGGTGTGCGCATTGCCAGCCGGGCGCACTGCAGCCATGTTAGGCACACGGCAAAGAAATTTCATGAACTCGCTTTGCCATTTTCTGAAATATCATTTCATATGATCGTGCAAAGCAAATATTCTTTCTAGAATCAAAACAATATGGAATTGGATTCCACAGATTGGGCCATCCTGGCCGCCTTGCAAGCCAACGCGGGTGAAAGCAACCAGGCCATGGCCGAGCGCGTGGGCGTATCGCCGCCCACCGCCCTGCGCCGCGTGCGGCGCCTGCACGAACAGGGCTTGATCACCGGGCAGATCGCACTGCTGGACGAAGACCGCGTGGCCGCGCTGCAGGGGCACGGGCTGACGGCGCTGGTCGAAGTCTCGCTGGATCAGCAAGGCGCGGAGCACCTGGCCGCGTTTGAACGCCGCGCGGTGCAGGACGACGCGGTACAGCAGTGCTACCGCGTGGCGCCGGGGCCGGATTTCGTGCTGGTGGTGCGCGTGCGCGACATGCCGGGCTACCAGGCGCTGGCCGAGCGGCTGTTTACGCAGGACGCCAATGTGCGCAACGTGCGGGCGTTCTTTTCGGTCAAGCGCGCCAAGTTTCAGCCGCAGGTGCCTTTGTCGGCCGACTGAATAGTTTTAAGTATCAAATTGACCTGCAGCGCCCTACCCATGGGCGCAAGCAGCTATCAATAGTGCAGTAAACGACGGCACCATATCCGCCGCGCGACACGCATGAATGCGCCGCAAAGAAGATGATGGCCGCCTATCGCCAAACCGCGCCGGCCCATGCGCCGACGGGCGGCCAACGACGCAGGCGCAGGCGCACCCGCGCCAATATCGCCCTACCAAATACCGCGCGCCGACACCGGCACCACCGCTTCCACGCGGCCGGCGGCGATGCTGTCGCGCACCACCACCAGGTGGCTGTGCAGGTTGACGGTGGGGTCGCAGTGGCCGGGAACCAGCCACACGGTGTCGCCCAGGGCGGGCAGATTCGGCAGCGTGCGATCCTCGTCCATCGGGTACAGCACGCCGTGCTCATCGCCGCCGTTGGCAAAGCCCAGCGGCGGCTGGCCGGGCAGCGGGTGCACCTCGGGCAGGCCGCTTTCGATGGCGTGGGCCTTGTGGCCGGCGTCGCACACGGCGTGCTGGTCGGCCACGCTGATGACCTGCGATTTGACGAACAGTGCCGGTTCAAACTGCGGCTGGGCGGGGTCGCGCTCGTTGCGCTGGTAGTCCACATCCATGAACAGGAAGCTGCCGGGCTGGATCTCGTCCCAGGCGCCGCTGGCGGCTTCATGGGCAAAGGTGCCGGTCCCGGCGCCGGTGACCAGCGGCGCTGGCAGCTCGGCCGCTTCCAGCAGGCGGCGTACGTCGTTCACCTTGGCGGCGGCGGCCACGATGGCGGCATGCCGTTCGGCCACCGTGCGCAGGTGCTGCGCGCCGCCGTGGTAGGCCTGCAGGCCGGCAAAGCGCATGCTGGTGCGCCCGGCAATCTGGCGCGCCAGTGTCACCACGCGCTCGTCCGGCGCGACGCCGCAGCGGCCCTGGCCCACGTCGATTTCGATGAATACGTCGATCACCGCCTTGGTCAGCAGCATGGCCTGGGCCAGGCGCTCCACGCCTTCGGCGCTGTCCACGGCGATGGCCAGCTGCCCGCCGCGCACGTGCAGCTGGTGCGCCAGCGCCGCCACGCGGCGCAGCTTGGCCACCGACAGCACCTGGTTGCTGATGAACACGTCGTTGATGCCGCCAGCGCCCATGGCCTCGGCCTCGGCCACGGTCTGCACGCACACGCCGACGGCGCCGGCCTGCAGCTGCATGCGCGCGATCAGCGGCGCCTTGTGCATCTTGCCGTGCGGGCGCAGGCGCAGCCGGTGCTTTTCAGCAAATTCGACCATGCGCTGCAGGTTGCGGTTGGCCGCATCCAGGTCGACCACCAGGGCGGGCGTGTCGATCTGGTCAACGCCCTGGCCCACCAGGGCGCGCAGGTGGTCGGGCAAAGGTTCAGGTTGTACTCTCATCAAGCGATGTTTCCTCTAAATGACTCACATCGGCCCAACCAACCAGGCTGAGGCCACCATCGGGGCTCCACAGCAGGCGGTTGACCGCGGTATTGGTCAGCTCCCAGGTGCGCGCGTCCTGCAGGCCCAGGCGGGCAGCGGCGCGGTACAGCACGTCCAGCACGCCACCGTGCGTCACGATGGCGATCAAATTACCCGTGTTTTCGGCCGCCAGCGCTTGCAGTTCCTGCGCAATGCGCTCCTGAAATACGAGCAAAGATTCGCCCCCCGGGGGCGCCCATTCGGGCACGCGCCGTCGCCAGCGCTCGGCGGCGTCGGGCCGGGCCTGACTGATCTGTTCGAAGGTCTGGCCCTGAAAATCGCCAAAGCAGCGCTCGCGCAGGCCTGGCCGGGGGGTCAGCGGCGCGCCCGTGGCGTGCGCCAGCGCTTGCGCGGTGGCCAGCGCACGGCTCAGGTCGCTGGTGTAGATCGCGTCCACCGGCTCGCGCTCGGCCAGCGACCGCGCCAGCCGCTCGGCCTGCAGCCGCCCGGTGTCGTTCAGCGGAATGTCCAGATGGCCCTGCAGGCGCCCACCCACGTTCCACGCGGTTTCCCCGTGGCGAATGGCGAGGATGCGGGTGACTTGCATGGCACCATCATGCCATGCACGGCGCGTAAAACAGCCTCGGTTCGCGGGGTTTTGGGCGGCGCACTGGCTTGGCGCCGATTCGCTGCGACGGGCGGTCTAAGCGGCCCGCCCAACGGCCCGGGGCGCGGTGCCATCCGCGCGGCGAATCAACGCTTTGGCGTGACCATGACCGGCATGGCCGGCGCTGGCGCAGCGGGCGTTGCAGGCGCGCCGGTGGCTGCTGGCGGTGGCGCTGCAGCCGGCGCCGCCGCTGCGGTGCCCGCCGCATTGGCCGGCACCGGCACCAGCGGCACATCCACACGGCGGGTACTTGCGGCGGGGTTCGGGTAACCCTCAAGCGCGGCGACGAACAGGGCGGCCAGGATGTTGTCGGTGTCGCTCCAGGGGCCGTCGTGCCGGGCGTGGGTGCTGTAGACGATCTGGCCGGTGCTCAGGTCGCGCATCAGCAGGTTGACCTCGCTCACGTAAGCGGCATCGGGTGTGTCGTACACCGGCCAGCCAAACCCCAGCCCCAGCCCGTCACTGCGCCAGCCGCCGCCATAGATCAGGCCCAAGGACATGCGCGGCCCATAGCCCACGGGGCGCCCCCATGCATCGCGCCAGTAGGTGTTGACGTGGCCCGTCACCTGCACGCTGAGCTGCGCGCTGGCGTCGTCGCGCTGCAGGCCCACGCGCGCCAGCGCGGCGTGTGCCATCGCTTCCAGCTTGTCGGGTGCAGGCTGGCTGGTCTGATCCGCAGCATGCTCGAACTTGTAACGCGCGTTCTTCAACACGGCAGCGCCCGGTGGCTGGGCGGCCACGGTGCGCACGTCGGCATCGACCGTGCGCGGGCCGGTGGCGCAGGCGCCCAGCGCGCCCGCCATGGCGGCCATCGCGATCCATCTCAACAAAAAAGACATGTCGAAGTCTCCCTTCGCTGTTATTTGCCAAGCACGGCGTACCCGGTCAGGCGCTGACCAACTGTACTCCCCCAAACGGCGTGCCCACGGGCTCGGGGAAGGTCTCCTCATCGAAAGCCTTGTCACCGTTCTCATCGGCGACGCCGGTGGCTGTCAGACCCTTGAAGTCGTGCAGCGTTCCGTCCATCAGGTGCGACGGCACCACGTTCTGCAAGGCGGTGAACATGCTTTCAATGCGGCCCGGGTGCTTCTTCTGCCAGTCGCGCAGCATGTCGGCGATCACCTGGCGCTGCAGGTTTTCCTGGCTGCCGCACAGGTTGCACGGAATGATGGGAAAGGCGCGGTGCTCGGCCCAGCGGATCAGGTCCACCTCGGCCACGTGGGCCAGCGGGCGGATGACGACGAATTCGCCGTTGTCGCTGGCCAGCTTGGGCGGCATGCCTTTCAGCTTGCCGCCGTAGAACATGTTGAGGAACAGCGTTTGCAGCATGTCGTCGCGGTGGTGGCCCAGCGCGATCTTGTTGCACTTGAGCCGCCGCGCCACGCTGTACAGAATGCCCCGCCGCAGGCGCGAACACAGGCTGCAGGTGGTCTTGCCCTCGGGAATCTTGGCCTTGACGATGCTGTAGGTGTCCTGCGTTTCGATGTGGTGCTCAATGCCCAGGTTCTGCAGGTAGGCGGGCAGTATCTCGGCCGGAAAGCCGGGCTGCTTCTGGTCCAGGTTGACGGCCACCAGCTCAAAGCGCACCGGCGCGCGCGCCTGCAGCTTCATCAATATGTCCAGCATGCCGTAGCTGTCCTTGCCGCCCGACAGGCACACCATCACGCGGTCGCCCTCTTCGATCATGTTGAAGTCGGCAATCGCCTGGCCAACCTGGCGGCACAGGCGTTTTTCCAGCTTCTGCGCCTCGCGCTCGGCCTTGCGCTGCGCGTCCACACTGGGCGTGGTCGCGCTGGCGGGTCTTTCGGGGGTCAAAACGGCGTTCATGCGATGGATTTTCCGCTATACAGGTAAAGCCGCGCCAGGGCATAGAATCGCACCCCTTTTTCTGCCCAGGAATGCCCGTGCTGACCAGACGCAACTTCGGCGCCGCCGCGCTGTCCTTTGGCGTGGCACCCCATCTGGCCGCCGCCGGTGGCACATGGCCGGCGCTGCGCGTGGCCGCTTTCAAGCGTTCGCTGGCGCGGCTTGAGCAAGACAGCCAGGGCCGGCTGGGCGTGCACGTGCTCGACAGCGCCAGCGGCCAGCAAGCCGGCCACCGCAGCGACCAGCGCTTTCTGATGCTGAGTTCGTTCAAAACCCTGGCGGCCGCGCTGGTGCTGGCGCGCCACGACCGGGGCGAAGACCGGCTGGACCGCCCCATCCCCATCCAGGCCAGCGACCTGATCGAGTACGCCCCGGTGGTGGAACGCCACGTGGGCGCCAGCCTGACGCTGGCCCAGCTGTGCGAGGCCACCCTCACCACCAGCGACAACGCCGCAGCCAACCTGATTCTGGCCAGCTACGGCGGTCCGGCGGCGCTGACGCGCTTCGTGCGCAGCCTGGGCGACACCGTCACGCGCCACGACCGCACCGAACCCACGCTGAACCAGCCTGACCCCCACGCGCTGCTGGACACCACGTCGCCCCGCGCCATGGCCACCACGCTGCGCGCGCTGCTGTTTGGCGACGCGCTGTCGCCCGCGTCGCGCCAGCAGTTGCAGGCCTGGCTGATCGCCAACACCACCGGCGGCAAGCGCTTGCGTGCCGGCCTGCCGCCAGATTGGCAGGTGGGTGAAAAGACCGGCACCGCCACCCGCGTGGGCGCCAACGATGCCGGCTTTGCGCGGCCCCCGCACGGGACGCCGGTCCTGATCAGCGCCTACCTGCAGACCACCCGCATCGCCCCCGCCCAGCGCGACGAAATACTGGCCACGGTGGGCCGGCTGGCCGCAGAATTGGTGCAGGGCTAAGGCCCGCCGTGCGTCACCAGGAGACCCGCATGCCCATCGTTACTGGCACCTTGGCGGTGCAAGCCTTCGCCCAGCCCGCGCTGGATCTGGGTGACGGCGCCCAGGCCGGCGCCATGCGCTTTGACAAGCGTTTCCATGGTGCGCTGGACGCCAGCAGCGTGGTGCACATGCTGTCGGCGGGCAACCCGGCGTCAGGGTCGGCGGCGTATGTGGCCATCGAACGCATCAGCGGCGCCCTGGATGGCCGCAGCGGCAGCTTCATGCTGTGGCACCGCGGCATCCTGAACCGTGGCCAGTCCACGCTGGACATTGGCATCGTGCCCGATTCGGGCAGCGGCGCGCTCAGCGGTATTCAGGGCCAGATGTCGATCCGCGTCGATGCCGGGGTGCATCACTACAGCCTGGATTACACGCTCTGAGCCCCGCGCCCCGGCCCTGGGGCGCAAGCCGCACCGCAGCGCCGCAGCGGCCTACCAACTGCCCGCCTGCATGCGGATGGCCACTTCGCAGTCGTCAAAAATCTCCAGCTTGGCGATCTTCACGCGCACGCCCAGCACGCCGGGCAGGCGCAGCAGGCGGTCGCACAGCTTGCCGATCAGGCTTTCCAGCAGGTTCACATGTTCGGCGGTGCACTCGTCGATGATGATCTGGCGCACCTTGCGGTAGTCCAGCACGTGGTGGATGTCGTCGTCGCGCGGGCGCAGGGGCTGGGCGCCCAGGTTCAGCTCGGCATCCACCTGGATCGGCTGCGGCGCCTGCTTTTCGTGATCCAGGATGCCCAGGTTGGCGTCAAAGCGCAGGCCGTTCAGCGTCAGCGTCTGGCCGCCTTGGGTGGCGCTGGCGGCTTCGGTCGCGTCGGTCGCATCGGTCGATTCATTTGCTTCTTTTTCAATAGCTGACTGCGCCCGTCCAGCTTGCGCTGGCGGCACATTCATCATTGAAAAGTCGCGCTCGAATCGCACCAGGTGCTGGCCCCCATCCACCAGCAAGGTGGCGCCGGTGATGCTGCGGTTGTCCAGTGCAAACGCCACCGTGTCGGCCACGTCTTCGGGCGTGGACGAACGGCCCAGCGGGCTGAGCTGGTGCAGGCGTTCAAAGGCCTCGTCGCTCAGCAGGTGGCTGGTCAGCGTCAGCCCGGGCGCCACGCCGACCACGCGCACGGCCGGCGCCAGCGCCTGGGCCAGCAGCGCGGTGGCGCTTTGCAGCGCGGCCTTGCTGAGGGTGTAGCTCAAAAAATCGGGGTTGGGGTTGAACAGCTTCTGGTCGAGCAGGTTGACCACACAGCCCTGCGCCGCCGGGGCGTGGCGCGCGGCCAGGTGCGCGGCCAGCGCCTGCGCCAGCAGCACGGGCGCTGCGGTGTTGGTGTGCAGGTGCGCGCCCAGCATGGCGCTGGTGAAGCTGGCCGCGTTGTCAAACTCGAACAGCGCGGCGCTGTTGATCACGGCATCCACCGGGCCCAGCGCCGCTACCACGCGGGGCAGCAGCGCGCGGGTGGCGGCCTCATCCGCAAGATCTGCATCAAAAGCGGCGCCAGCGCCTGACAGGCGGGCGCAAGCAGCTACGGTTTCAAGAGCATCCTGGTGCGAATGGTGGTAGTGCACCGCCACGCGCCAACCGGCCCGCGCGCACGCCAGCGCAATGGCGCGGCCCAGTCGCCGGCCCGCGCCGGTGACTAGCACGGTGCGCGGGCCTGGCGCGGCGGCGGTGGCGATATCTGGGGCAGGCAAGGTCATAGGGCGGCTATTGTGCCGCCCGCGCTGGTGCAGGGAAAGCTGGTGCGTGGCGCAGGCGTGGCAGGGCGTGCCGACGGCACTGCGCGAATGGGCGGGGCGACGGAAAGCCGGTGCGAACGCCTCGGCGTTGGATGCGGCTGCGGGATGTGACTATGGCTGCGGCTTCAGCGCCGGATGCAGTCAGGCTGCGCGCTGGCGCCCGCGATCAATGTCCGCTGCGGCGCGGACTTGCTCCCCTGCACGCCGGCAAAGCCGCCACGCCGCCACGCCGCCATGCCGAACCATCAAACCATCAACCCGGCATCAAGCCTGGTCTGTCCTGCGGCGCGCGCGCACCACCACTTCCACGCCCTGAATGTCCCAGCCGGCGGCCAGTGCTTCCAGCCCGGCGATCTGCAACGCGGCGTCGTCGATGTCGCACACCTCGCCAGTCACCACGTCGTAGAAATGGTGGTGCGGCGTGGTGGTGGAGTCGTACACGGTTTCGGCGCCCTCTATCGGCAGCTCGCGCAGCAGGCCGTGTTCGGTGAACAGGCGCAGCGTGCTGTACACGGTGGCGCGCGATACGCGCACGGCGGGGTGTTGCGCGGCGCGCACCACCTGTTCGGCGGTGACGTGCACGGGCGCGCACAGCAGCATCGCGCCAATGGTGCGGCGCTGGCGCGTGGGCGCAATGCCCGCCGCATGCAGCCGGTCGGCCACGCGCTGGCAGTCGGCGGCGTCGGCGCAGGGCGCCAGGCCGCACGCCGCGCCCGCAGCGCAGGCGCCTTGGGCGTCGCCGCCACAGGCGGCGGGTGCGGTGCAGGTGCGGGCCACGGACTCAGCTCGGTTTGGCAAACGGATCGGGCCGTGGCGTCTTGTCGCCTGAGGGCGGCAGCGTGGGGATAGCAAAGCTGGGCTGGTCGCCCGTCAGCGTCTTGAGGAAGGCCACGATGTCGGCGTTTTCTGCAGCGGTGAAGGTCTTGCCAAGCTGCAGCCGGCCCATGGTGTCCACAGCCTCGCCCAGCGTGTCGGCGGCGCCGTCGTGGAAGTAGGGGTAGGTCAGTTCCACGTTGCGCAGCGTGGGCACCTTGAACATGAAGCGGTCCTGGTCGGCCTTGCTGACGTCGGCGCGGCCCTGGGCAGTGTGCGCCGTCTCATACGGCTTCAGCAGGCCCATCTTCTGGAACGAGTTGCCGCCGACGGCCGCGCCGTTGTGGCAGGCCACGCAGCCGGAATTGCGGAACAGCTCGTAGCCGCGCAGCTCTTGCGCGTTGATGGCTTTGTCGTTGCCCTTCAGCCACAGGTCAAAGCGCGCGTTGGGGGTGACCAGCGTTTCTTCAAACGCGGCCAGCGCCAGGGTGATCTGGTCGATGGCGATCTTTTCGGTGCCGAAGACCCTCTTGAATTCGGTCACATAGCCGGGAATGGTCTGCAGCGTGGCCACGGCCACGGTGTGGCTGGACGCCATCTCGGCCGGGTTGGCAATGGGGCCGCCCGCCTGCTCTTGCAGGTTCTTGGCGCGGCCGTCCCAGAACTGGGCGATGTTCATGCTGGAATTGAGCACGGTGGGCGAGTTGATGCCGCCCTTTTGCCAGCGGTCACCGATCGACGCGGCCAGGTTGTCCGAGCCGCCGGTCGACAGGTTGTGGCACGAGTTGCACGAGATGCCGCCCGAGCGCGACAGGCGCGGGTCAAAGAACAGCTTTTTGCCCAGCTCCACCATCGCGGGCTGGGTGACCTTGGCGGCGACGATGGGTTGAATCGGCTCTTCGCGCACCGACGCCACGGTGGCGCAGCCCGCCACGACGGCGGCCGCCAGGGCGATCAGGCTGATGCGGGTCTTTTTCTTCATGGTCTTAACCTCCGGTCGCGCCGTCTTGCTGTCGGTGTCCACCCCATCGACGGCGACGCAGGGGCTGAGGTGGCTGTGGGATATCGCGTTTTTGTTACCAGATTCAGACCGAATCCAAATCTGGTAACTATCGTGCGCGCCAACGGCGGCGCCGGCCTTGCGCCATGTCAAACCGCGCCTTGGCGCCCAGGCCATGGCTTGATCAAAAGCAAACTTGCGCTGAAAGGCCGTGCGTTGCCGTGCAGGGTTTTGCGCCTTCAGCGCGCAGCGGCGGCCGCCCAGGTCTGCGCCGCCATGGCCGACAATCCACGCCGTGACCATGCCCCCTGCCCCCACCGCCGCGACCGCGGCCATCCCCACACCCACCGGCGCGCCCTCTGCCCTGGCCGCGCTGATTGCGGCGCGCATCGCCCAGGCCGGTGGCTGGCTGCCGTTTGACGCCTTCATGCAGCTGGCGCTGTACGCGCCCGGCCTGGGCTACTACGCGCACGGTTCGCGCAAATTTGGCGCGCTGCCGGCATCGGGCAGCGACTTCATCACCGCGCCCGAACTGTCGCCGCTGTTCGGCCGCGCGCTGGCCGCGCAGGTGGCCGAAAGCCTGGCCGCCACGGCCACCCACGAAGTGTGGGAATTTGGCGCGGGCAGCGGCGCCCTGGCCGAACAGCTGATCACCGCCCTGCCCGCGCTGGGCCAGCCGCTGGCGCGCTACACCATCGTCGACCTGTCGGGCAGCCTGCGCGAACGCCAGCAACAGCGCCTGGCCCCGCTGATGCAGGCGCAGCCCGGCCTGCAGATCGAATGGGCCGATCGCCTGCCCGATGCGCTGCGCGGCGTGGTGGTGGGCAACGAAGTGCTGGACGCCATGCCGGTGCAGCTGCTGGTGCGCACAGCCGGGCAGTGGTTGGAACGGGGCGTGGCGATTTATGAGCCAAATGTGCCTGTAGCGCCCACCACACCGGCGCAAGCAGCTATCAAACCAGAAGTAAATCGATTCATCTGGCAAGACCGCCCAAGCGCGCTGCGCCCGCCCTTCGAAGTGGAAGGCGCGCACGACTACCTGACCGAAATCCACCCGCAGGCACACGCCTTCACCACCACCGTGGCCGAGGCGCTGCAGCGCGGCGGCGCGGGCGCGGCGTTCTTCATCGACTACGGCTTTCCCGAGCACGAGTACTACCACCCCCAGCGCAGCATGGGCACGCTGGTGTGCCACCGCGCGCACCGCGTGGACGACGACCCGCTGGCCGATGTGGGCGACAAGGACATCACCACGCACGTCAACTTCACCGGCGTGGCCCTGGCCGCGCAGGACGCGGGGCTGGAGGTGCTGGGCTACACAGCCCAAGCGCGCTTTTTGCTGAACTGCGGCATGGCCCAGGCAATGGAAGCGGCCGACCTGCCCACCCGCATCAACGCCATGAAGCTGCTGGCCGAGCATGAGATGGGCGAGCTGTTCAAGGTGATCGGCTTTGCCACGCCGGGCCACCCCGCCGCCATGGGGTTTGCGGCGGGCGACCGCACGCACAGCCTATGACGCGCCCGCGCCGCTTCGTGCCCGGCACCCCTGCGGCGCACTGCACGGGGCGCCAGCCATGATCCGCTGGATGATCGTCATCTTCCTGGCGCTGATGCTGATCAGCTGGTTCACGCCGCTGCTGCAAAAGCTGGGCTTTGGGCGCTTGCCAGGGGACTTTCGCTTTCGGTTGTTTGGCCGCGAACGGTTCATTCCGCTGACCACCACGCTGATCCTGAGCGGCCTGGCCAGCCTGATCGCCAAGCTGCTGTGAACCGGCCGCTGCTTGCGCTGCGCTACCAGCGCACGGGCTGGTCCAGCGTTTCCCAGAAAATCCAGCGGAACAGCTCGCGGCGCGGGTGGTAGCCGCGCTCCCGGCCTGGCTCCGCCTCGGCGAAGGGGTCCAGCACGTGCAGCACGCCGGACGCGCTGGCCACGGCCACGCGCCGGCTGACCGGGTCGTAGTCAAAGCTTCGCAGGGCCGAACCCAGCAGGTGGGTGAAGACGGGTTTGCCGCCGCCCAGTGCTGCGGCGTGCGACCACCCGGCGCCACCCATCCAGGCGACCGGCGCCTGCTGACCGAAGGGCGCGCCCGGCAGCAGGGCCATGCCATAGGCGCGCAGGTATTCGTCAGTCTGCGGCGGCTGTGCATCGTCTTGCCCCAGCGTGGCCAGGTTCTGGCAAACCGTGACGCCGCTGCTGCCGTGGCGCGAGTTGGACAGCACCTGCAGGCCATCGTCGGTGAAGCGCACGTGGTAGGGGTAGTCGCTTTGCGCCGCCACCTGCCCCAGCGGCTCGATGGCGCTGGCGGTAACGCGATCCACGTAGTGCCCGGGCGAATCCTGCCAGCCGTAGGCCACGTAATGCCCGTCTGGCGAAATCGCCGCGTGGGCGGCGTCCAGGCCCAACGGGCCGCCGAATTGGGCCTTCAGCTGCGCATAGGTGCCCAGGTAGACGGGGCAGGATTCGGTACCCAGATTGCGCGCGCTGTCTTCGCCGCCTTCTGACGTTTGTGGCTCGTCATCGCCCTCGCCGGGGCGCGGCGCCAGGGCGGTCCAGGCGCCCGCTTTCACCAGCCAGATGCCGAACGCATCACTGGCCAGCGCGATGCTGTGGCCATCGTCTGCGATGTCCAGGGTGCGCAGGCTGGTGGCATCGACCGCCACGCCCTCGGGCCAGGGCACGGTGCGCTGCGGATCGGCGCCCAAGCCTGCCGATACGACCAATCCTTCGTCCGTGGCCATCACCAGCCAGCGCCGGTTGCGAGACAGCGCAAACAGGGCCGCGCCTTCGACGGCGGTGACTTCGCCGCCGTCGATGTGCAGCACCTGGTCGTCCAGCCGCACCAAAAAGCGCTCCGGCCCCAGGATCGCAACGGCGTGCAGGCCCACATCGCCCATGTGCGAGACAAAGGGCTTATGCGCCGGATCGAAAAGTGCGCGGGCCTGCTGCCATTCGCCGGCCGCATTCAGCGCAACCACCTGGTCCAGCACGGCATCGGCCAAGGCCTCAGACCGTTCATCGCCAACGAAGTCGTCGTCCTGGGCGGTCTCGTCACGGTCGATGATCGCCTGCAGATCGGCGCAGACTGCCTGTGCTTTGGCGCGGCCAATGCGGTTCCAGTCCGCCAGATCGAAGGCTACATCGGCGGCTTTTGGCTGCCCCGTGTTCAACCAGCCGGACACGATGTTGCGCAGAAATCCCATGGCAGATGCTCCCGCTTTTTATATGGCCGCACTTCGGCGCCGGCTTGGGCCAAGGCGGCCTGGGCGCCGTCAAGCACGCAAAGCGCGCGCGGGCCTTGTTCTGCGTTGCCTCTGCCTCAAAGCAGCTCGTCAGGCGCCAGGGGGCCCAGCAGCTTCAGCATCAGGCGCAGGCCCAGGCTGGCGTCGGGCTCACTCTGCGCATCGCCAAAGCTGGCGCCGGCTGGGGCGCGCCAACGCAGCTGACCCTCGGGCGTCAGCTCCATGCGCCAGGCGCTGTCTTCCAGCGTGTCGTCTATTTTTGCCGTGGCCTCGCGCGACAGGGCGGCACTGCGCACCACCAGCGCGACTTCGGTGTTCTGCAGTTTGGAGCGCAAGTCCAGGTTCATCGAACCGATGCTGATGACGCGCCCATCGATGATGAACACCTTGGAATGCAGGCTGGCCTTGGAGCCGCCTTCGCCCGATCCGAACATGGTGCGGTCCAGCTTGACGCCCTGCTCGGCCCGCATCTCGTACAGCTCGACGCCCAGGCGGATCAGCTGTTCGCGGTAACGCGCATAGCCCACGTGCGCCAGCGGTGCGTCGTTGGACGCCAGCGAGTTGGTCAGCACACGCACCCGCACGTTGCGGGCGCGCATGGCGGCAAACACTTTCATCATGTCCGGCCCGGGCACGAAGTACGGCGAAACGATGAGCGCATCACGCCGGGCGCGCTGCATCAGCTGCAGCATGCCGTCGACCACGGTGTCGTCGGTGTGTTCGTCGTTCAGCTCGGGCACCAGCTTGAACGGCTTGTCGACCAGCAGCACGGCGGGCGCCCAGATCAGGGGCAGCTGGTCCAGATCCGACGGGCTGGGCATGGCGTTCGCGGCCGGGGTGGGCGCACCGGGGCTGCCCGGGGCTGCACTGGCCGCGCCGCCCGGCGACGAAGCTGCCGCAGACGCCGGCTGCGCGCGGGCCTGCGCGCCTGGCACGGTCACGTCGCGCAGCTGCCGCAGCTCTTGCGGGGTGATCAGCGACTGCACGGGGTAGGCCAGCGGGTTGTTCCAGTACTGGTCAAAGCTGGCGGACATGTCGCGCACCACGGGGCCCACGGCCAGCACGTCCATGTCGATGAAGTTGCTGCCGTCGGCGGTGCCGAAATACGCATCGCCCAGATTGCGCCCGCCGGTGATGCCCCAGGCGTTGTCGGCGATGTACAGCTTGTTGTGCATGCGGTGCTGAATGCGCTGGAAGTCGCCCAGCGAACCCAGCGCCCGCAGCGCGCCCGCGCCGCGCCCGCCCGGCAGGGGGTTGAACATGCGCATTTCCACATTCGGCACGAAGGCCATGCCCATCACCAGCGCGTTGCGGCCGGTGGAATTGAAATCGTCCAGCAGGATGCGCACACGCACGCCGCGCCGGGCGGCGTCGCGCACCGCCAGCAGCAGATCGCGCGTGCTGGCGTCGGCATGGATGGCGTAGTACTGGATGTCCAGCGCGCGCGTGGCGCGCTGGGTCAGGGCCAGGCGGCTGCTGAAGGCTTCGTTGGGCGATCCGATCAGCGCAAAACCGGCATCGTCCGGGCGCGCCGCCGCCGGGCGGCGCGCGGCGGCCAGTTCGCCCAGCGGGGTGCTGGCCGGTTGCGCCAGCGCGTGCGATTCGGGCCGCTCGACGTCCTTGGGCAGGCTGCCGCAGCCGGTCAGCACCATCAGCAGGCAGACCGGCCCTGCCAACCAGCCCTTGGACCAGGCACGCCGCGCTGGCGATCGGCGCTGCGGCGCGGTCAAAGAAGGTGCAAAGGGGGCGTGCATAGAGGTCATGAGGCGGCTGCAGGGGGCAGGCGCATCATAGTGAGCGCGCGGCTGGCCGCGCTGTCAGACGATGGCGCCTTTGCCTGCGGCCGGCCAAAAGCCTGTGCCGGCGCAGCCCGGCCGGCATGCAGGCATTCGCCAAGGGAACGAAAAAAGCCGCTCGAAAGCGGCCTTGGCGGGGCGAGGCGCGCCCCTGCGCGCGGCCGGTTTCAGCCCGCGGTCTGGTCGTCCACCGATGCGCCGGGCGCGTTGGTGATCACCGACTGGATGCCGTTGTCGCGTGCGCTTTCGCTGGAGTACATCTGGCTTTGGCCGATGACCTGCCCGTTGCCGGCCTTGAGCGCGAAGTAGGGCGAGCCGTCCTTGCCGGTCAGTTTGTCGAACTTGCTTTCGTCGGCGCCATTCTTCTTGACCGATTCGATGCCGTTTTCGGCGCCGGCCTTGGCTTCGTACATCTCGCTGCTCAAAATCGTCTGCCCGTTGCCGGCCAGCAGGGAAAAGTAGTACTTCTCGTTCTTCGATTTCTTCAGTTCAAACTTGCCTGCCATGGAAAAACTCCTGTGTTGGCGCCAAAGCACGGTTGGCTGGCGCGCATTGTGGCCGCAGGAACAGGCCATTTCAACCCTAAGAACGTGCAGCGTGCGATACCGCACAGCGGTGTCGCGGATCAGCCTAAGGCCGGCGCCGCCCTGGCCCGGTGGCGGCCAGCGTGGTCACGAAAGTTTGCAGTGCGGCCCCGCACGAAGGGACGCAGCCTGGTGTGACCGCCGGCGCCGAACGGCGCGCGCGCCTCAGCTTTGCATCAGCCGCCGCGCCTTGGAGACCGACAGCATCATGCCCAGCGCCAGCCCCAGCGTGACCATGGCCGTGCCGCCGTAGCTGATGAAGGGCAGCGGCACCCCCACCACCGGCAAGATGCCGCTGACCATGCCCATGTTGACGAAGGCGTAGGTGAAGAAGATGGTGGTCAGCGCCCCCGCCAGCAGGCGGGCAAACAGCGTGGGGCCATCGGCGGCGATGACCAGCCCGCGCAGGATCAGGAAGGTAAAGCCGGCCAGCAGGGCCAGGTTGCCGTACAGGCCAAATTCTTCGGAATACGCGGCGAAGATGAAATCGGTGGTGCGCTCGGGAATGAATTCCAGGTGCGTCTGGGTGCCCTGCATGAAGCCCTTGCCGCCCAGCCCGCCCGAACCGATGGCGATCATGCCCTGCAGGATGTGAAAGCCCTTGCCCAGCGGGTCGCGCGTGGGGTCCAGCAGCGTGCACACGCGTTGGCGCTGGTATTCGTGCAGCACCACCCAGTCCACGCCGTCGGCGCACAGCTCGGTCTCGAAAGTCAGTATGCCGATGATCACCACCGCGCCGATCAGCACCGGCGGCAGCACCAGCTTCCAGGGCAGGCCGGCGAAAAAGATCACGGCCAGACCGGCCGCCATCACCAGCAACGCGGTGCCCAGGTCGGGCTGTTTCATGATCAGCCCCACCGGAATGGCCAGCAGCGCGAACGCCACCACAAAGTCGATCGGCCGGGTTTGCCCCTCGCGCCGGTGAAACCACCAGGCCAGCATCAGCGGCATGGCGATCTTGAGCAGTTCACTGGGCTGAATCACGATGCCCAGGTTGACCCAGCGGGTGGCGCCTTTTTTGGTGATGCCGAAGAACTCCACCGTCAGCAGCAGCACCACGCCCAGCACATACAGCGGCACCGCCGCGCTCATCAGCCGCTGCGGGGGCACCTGTGCCACCACGAACATGATGCCGGCTGCAATCAACATGTTGCGGCCATGGTCGACGAAGCGGGTGCCGTGGTCAAAGCCGGACGAGTACATCGCCGTCAGCCCCATGCCGGCCAGCACGCAGACCGAAAGCAGCAGCCAGAAGTCGAATCCGCGCAGGAATGGCAGGATGCGCCGCCAAAGCGAGGGACGTTCAAACACAACTGCCATGCCGAATTATCCCTTGCCCGCACGGCAATTGCTCTGCAACGGGTACGCGATGCAAGCGGCCATGGCGCGCGCGCCCACGCTGCATGCCGGCGCACGCCATTGCCATTGCCGCCGCAGCGCACCGCTACCATCACCGCATGCCCACCACACACTTGCTCTACCTGCACGGGTTTCGCTCATCGCCCCAGTCGGCCAAGGCGCGCAAGGTGGCCGCGCGGGTGCAGGCCGACTGCCCGGGCGTGACCTGGTGGTGCCCGCAGCTGCCGCCCTCGCCGCGCGACGCGGCCGCGCTGATCGAGCAAGGCATCGCCGACTGGCCGCGCGGGCAGATGGCGGTGTGCGGCTCGTCCCTGGGCGGCTTTTACGCCACCTGGGTGGCCGAACGCACCGGCTGCAGGGCCGTGGTGCTGAACCCGGCGATTGACCCGGCGCGCGATCTCAGCCGCTACATCGGCGAACAAACCGCCTGGCACGACCCGGCCGAGCGCTTTTTCTTTCGCCCCGAATACATCGACGAGCTGCGGGCGCTGCAGCCAGGGCCGATCACCCAGCCCAACCGCTACCTGGCCGTGATCGCCAAGGGCGACGAACTGCTGGACTGGCGCGAAATGACCGCCCGCTACGCCGGTGCCCGCGTTCGCCTGCTGGAAGGCAGCGACCACGCCCTCAGCGACTTTGACCAGCACATCGACGAGGTGATGGCGTTTTTGGAACTCGCCCGCTGAGGCGCGCTCTCACCAAAACGTCGGCCGAATCGGCTTTGATACTATTTTGATAGCATTCTGCGCTTGACTGGCGGGCGCAAATGCCTGTTTTTACTTGCAATACCTTAGACTGAAGAAGCACCCCTATGACACCAGACACCCCCAACCGATACGGCACCGTCACCCGCGTTCTGCACTGGTCCATGGCGCTTTGCATTCTGTGGATGGTGTTCTCCGCACTGGTGCCCGATTTTCTGTCTGACCGCGCCACGCAAACGCTGTTTCGCAACGGCCATAAGCACGTGGGCAGCGTGCTTTTCGTGCTGATCATCGTGCGGATTCTGTGGGCCATGGCCAACGCCAGCCGCCGCCCGGCGGTGCTCAGCCTGCCGGCCAAGCTGGGGCACTGGGCGCTGTATGCGCTGATGCTGGCGATTCCCACCATCGGTTTGCTGCGGCAATACGGCTCGGGCCGCGCCTTTTCGCCGCTGGGCCTGCCGATCTTTCCGGGGTTTGACCAGAGCGAGAAGATCGACTGGATGGTTCAACTGGGCGGCCTGCTGCACGGCGAGCTGGGCTGGGCGCTGCTGGTGCTGGTGGCGGGCCACGTGGCCATGACGTTCTGGCACCGCCGCCAGGGCGGCGCACACGACGTGCTGCCGCGCATGATTGGCTGAGGCGCCGCTGGCGCACCCCGCCTCACGGTGTGGGTGGCGCTGCCCGGCCTGGCTGCGTGCCGCGCCCAAGGGCGTTTCACCCAGGAACCAGCCGACGCGTGTGCACAACGGGCCAAGCCGCGCTGGCAGCGGCCGCCCGGCTTGATGGGACAATCGCCCTCCTCTATGCATGTTCTCTTTGACGAAGGCGGCAAATTCCTCGCCGGCCGCATCCTTTCCGAGGCCGAGGCCTCTGCCCAGGTCGAGCTGGATTCGGGCAAACGCCTGAAGGTCAAGGCCGCCAACCAGTTGCTGCGCTTTGAAAAACCCGCGCCCGCCGAACTGCTGGCGCAAGCGCAGGCCCAGGCGGCCGAGGTTGAGCTGCCCCTGGCCTGGGAATTCGCGCCCGAGGCCGAATTCAGCTTCGACGAACTGGCAGCCGACTACTTTGGCGGCACGCCCGACACCGTGCACCGCAGCGCCATGCTGATGGCGCTGCAGGACGCGCCGCACTACTTCCGCCGCGCCGGCAAAGGGCGTTTTCGCAAGGCGCCGGCCGACATCGTGGCGCAGGCGCTGGCCGCCATCGAGAAAAAGAAGCAGATCGCCGCGCAGATCGTCACCTGGGCCGACGAACTGGCCGCCGGCCAAACACCCGAGCCGATCCGCGAACAGCTCTACAAGATCCTGTTCAAGCCCGACAAGAACGCGCCCGAATACAAGGCCGTGGTCGAGGCCAGCCGCAGCGCGCAGCAAGCGCCGCTGGCGCTGCTGCAGCGCGCCGGGGCCATCGAATCGCCCTACCAGTTCCATTGGCAGCGCTTCCTGTTCGAGAACTTCCCCAAGGGCACGGGCTTTCCGCCCCTTGGCGCGGCGGCCATCACGGACGAACTGCCGCTGGCCACCGTGCAGGCGTTCTCGATCGACGATTCGCAGACCACCGAGATCGACGATGCGCTGTCGCTGCAAGGCCTGGGCACGGGCACGGTGGTGGTCGGCATCCACATCGCGGCACCGGGCCTGGCGATTCAACCCGGCGATGCGCTGGACCAAGTGGCCCGCGCGCGCCTGTCCACGGTGTACATGCCGGGCTACAAGATCACCATGCTGCCCGACGACGTGGTGCAGGCCTACACGCTGAGCGAGGGGCGCAACGTGCCCGCCTTGTCGCTGTACGTGACGATGGACGAGGCCACGCTGGAAATCCAGCGCAGCGAAACGCGGCTGGAACGAGTCCCCATCGCCGCCAACCTGCGCCACGACCAACTGGACGATCTGGTCACGGTCGAATGGCTGCAAGGCGCTGAAAATTCAAGCCAAAACGACCGCTTGCCCGCGTCAGTTGGGCGCGAGCAGCTATCGTTTTTATACCGATTGGCGCAACATCTGAAAGCCGGCCGCGAACGCGTGCGCGGCAAGCCCGAGACCTTCAACCGGCCCGACTACAACTTCAGGTTGCTTCGCGGCGCCGGGCCGTCCCAAGGCGCGAACGCCCCCGCGGGGGGCAGCGCGCCAACGCAGTTGGCAAGCGTGGGGGCCAACGATCGCGGCGCCGGGCCGTCCCAAGGCGCGAATGCCCCCGTGGGGGGCAGCGCGCCAACGCAGTTGGCAAGCGTGGGGGCCAACGATCGCGGCGCCGGGCCGTCCCAAGGCGCGAACACCCCCCTGGGGGGCAGCGCGCCAACACAGTTGGCAAGCGTGGGGGCAGGCAAGCTTGGCCACGACGACGACGTGCCCACCGGCACTGAGCAGGTGCAGATCACCACCCGCCAGCGCGGCGCGCCGCTGGACCTGATCGTGGCCGAAGCCATGATCCTGGCCAACAGCACCTGGGGCCAGTGGTTGTCCAGCCTGGGCATTCCCGGCATCTACCGCAGCCAGGCCAGCCTGCTGCCAGGCATCAAGGTGCGCATGGGCGCCAAAGCGCTGCCGCACGCCGGCATTGGCGTGCCCAGCTACGCCTGGAGCACCTCGCCGCTGCGCCGCTACGTCGATCTGGTCAACCAGTGGCAGATCATCGCGGCCGCCAAGCATGGCCAGACGGCTGCGCTGGCCGCGCCCTTCAAGCCCAAGGATGCGCAACTGTTCGCGGTGATCAGCGCCTTCGACTCGGCCTACAGCGCCTACAACGCGCACCAGGCCAGCATGGAACGCTTCTGGACGCTGCAATACCTGCGCCAGCAGGGCATCACCGAACTCACCGCCAGCCTGATCAAGGAAATGGCGGGCGGCGCCTGGCTGGTGCGCGCCGACGATCTGCCGGTGGTCTTCAGCGTGATGGGCGGCCAGGGCCTGCTGCGCGGCACGCGCGTGCGCGTCAAGCTGGGTGCCATTGACGATATTTCGCTGGACGTGCACGGCACCGTCATCGAGGTGCTGGCGGCCGATGACGGCGCCGCTGAGCCGTCCGCCGAAGGCACCGACGAGGACGAGGACGACACCCCCGCCGCCGGTCCGCTGACGATTGCGGTGGACGTGAACGAACCCGACGCCGCCAGCGCTGATAATCCGCCCTCGTAATGCTGCGTATTTTCAAGTCGCTGTCGACCCTGCAATGGGCCCTGGGCCTGTCCGTGCTGCTGCACGCGGTCGTGCTGACCGTGCGCTTCGTCGATCCCGAAGGGTTTCAGCGGGTGTTTCAAGACACCTCGCTGGATGTGGTGCTGGTCAACGCCAAATCGGAAGAAGCCCCTGAAAAACCCCAGGCCATCGCCCAGGCCAACCTGGCGGGCGGCGGTGAAGCCGACGGCCGGCGCATCGCCACGTCGCCCCTGCCGCCCAGCCTGCAGGAATCCAGCGGCGACGCGCCGGTGCAGGCCAGCCAGCGCCGCATCGACAACATGCTGGAGCAGCAGGAAGTGCTGCTGGCCCAGGTGCGCCAGCAACTGGCGGCCATGCCCAAGGTGGACCCGCAAAAGCGCAGCGACGACCCGGAGGCGCAGGCGCAGGAAGAGCGGCGCCAACAGCTGTCCAAGCTGCTGGCGGCGATTGAGCAGCGTGTGGACGAAGAGAACTCGCGCCCGCGCAAGCGCTTTTTGAGCCCCGCCACGCTGGGCACCACCTACGCGCAGTACTACGACGACATGCGCCGCAAGATCGAGGCCGAAGGCACCGCCAACTTCCCGCAGATGGCGGGCCGCAAGCTGTATGGCGAACTGCTGATGGCGCTGCTGATCAACAAGGATGGCCGCATCGTCGACGCGCGGGTGGTGCAAAGCTCGGGCAACCGGGCACTGGACCGCTTCGCCGAGCTGATCGCCTCGCGCGCCGCGCCGTTCGGCCAGTTCACCGCAGGGATGCGGCAGGACACCGACCAGTTCGACGTGACCGCGCGCTTTCGCTTCACGCGCGACATGACGCTGGAAACCACCTTGCAGGCCGACCCGCTGGCCCACGCGGCGCAGGAGGTGCGGTGACGCCGCACCGCGCCGCCCACCCGGCCGCGCCCGGCTACAGAAACCGGGCCGCCTGACATGCGCGCATTCGGCCGCTGGGTGCTGCTGTGCCTGCTGGCGCTGGTGCTGCTGGAAGGCTTTTTCATCGGCCGCATTGCGCTGATGGCGCTACTGGATCCGCGGTCGACCAGCTTTCAGCGCTCGGAAGCCTGGCGCTTGACCACGCAGGGCGACTTGCAGTGGCGGCAGGACTGGCGCGATTACGACCAGATTTCCGACCACCTGAAGCGCGCCGTGATCGCGGCCGAGGACGACAGCTTCGTCAACCACGAGGGCGTGGACTGGGACGCGATCGAGAAAGCCTGGGAACGCAACGCCAAGGCCGAGGAAGCCGCCGCCGCGCGCGCCGAGCAGAACCGCCCCGCGCGGCCCGTGCGCATCCGTGGCGGCTCCACCATCACGCAGCAGCTGGCCAAGAACCTGCTGCTGTCGGGCGAACGCAACCTGGCGCGCAAGGGGCAGGAACTGGTGCTGACCTACGCGCTGGAAACGCTGTTGCCCAAGCGCCGCATCCTGGAGATCTACCTCAACAACGTCGAATGGGGCGAAGGCGTGTTTGGCGCCGAAGCCGCCGCGCAGCACTACTTTCGCAAAAGCGCCGCGCAGCTGAACCCGCGCGAGGCCGCGCGCCTGGCCGTGATGCTGCCGCGCCCGCGCTACTTTGAAAAGCTGCCGCGCTCGGGCTATCTGAACAACCGCACCTCGATCATCGTGGGGCGCATGCGGTCGGCAGAGTTGCCGTGAAGCGGCCCCGCTGGCTGCGGCTGCCACATCGGCAGCCGCCACAGTGCGGGTGCTTTCCAGCGGTCTGCATATCGCCGGCGGCGCGCTTCGGATGAACGGGGCGGGCGCATCC
>JAGOEM010000328.1 GCA_017997715.1 Ottowia sp. | reverse complement strand
GCCTGGAAGTGCCCGCCGACCTGGTCGGCGTTCCGCTGACGCTGATCGCCACAGAAGACAATCGCTTCACCCTGCTGGGGGAAGAGGGTGAGGTGATCGCCCAAGGCGCAGTGGGTGAAGCCGTCAGCACCGGGCGCGCCAGCCTGTTCGTGGCCGAACTGAGCGCCCGTCCCGGCACGCGCTTCAACGTCATGCGCCGCAGCGAGGCCAGCGCCATTGCCGATCTGCGTGAAGCCATGGAAGTGCGCGAACGCGCCCGCCAATCTAACGTGATCGAGGTCGCCTATACCGGAACTGACCGCGCGCAGGTGGCCGCTGTGCTCAACGAAGTGCTCAACGCCTACGTTCGCCAGAACGTGGAGTACCGCTCAGCCGAAGCCGAATCCACGCTCAAGTTCCTGGAAGTGCAACTGCCCGAGCTCAAGAACCAGCTCGACACCGCCGAAGCCACCTATAACAACTACCGCCAAACGCGCGGCTCCATCGACCTGACCATGGAAACGCAATCCATGCTCACCTCGGTGGTCAAGGTGGACCAGGACATCGTCATCCTGCAGCAAAAGCGCGACGAACTGCGCCAGCGCTTCACCGCCGAGCACCCGCAGGTGCAAGCGATAGATTCACAGATTGCCCGCCTGCGCGCCCTGCGCGGCACGCTGGACAAAGACGTCTCGCGCCTGCCCGACACCCAGCAAACCGCGCTGCGCCTGCACCGTGATGTGGAAGTATCCACCGCGCTGTATACCAACCTGCTCAATAGCGCCCAGCAGCTGCGCGTAGCGCGCGCCGGCACCGTGGGCGACGTGCGCGTCATCGACGATGCCGTCACCGCACAGTTTCCCATCGCGCCGCGCAAGGCGCTGATCGTGCTGCTGTCCGGCGTGCTTGGCGGCCTGGCCAGCCTGGGGCTGGTGTGGGGCATCCGTGCGCTGCGCGTCGTGGTGGAAGACCCCGACGCGATCGAACGCGAACTGGCGCTGCCGGTGTACGCCACCGTGCCCGAAAGCAAGGCCGAAGAAGACCTCGACCGCCGCGTCAAGCGCGGCAAGGGCACGGGCGAACTGCTCGCCGTGACCCATCCCGACGACAGCGCGATCGAGAGCCTGCGCAGCCTGCGCACCACCTTGCACTTTGCGCTGCTGGGCGCAGATCGCGGCTCGGTGCTCATCACCGGCCCGGCGCCCGATGTGGGCAAAAGCTTCATTTCCAAGAACCTGGGCGCGGTGCTGGCCCAAAGCGGCAAGCGCGTCATCGTGGTCGATGCCGACATGCGCAAGGGCCACATCCACAAGGAATTCGGCCTGCCGCGCGCCGGCGGTGTGTCCGACTATGTCACTGGCAAGGCCACGCTCGAAGCCGTCGTGCGCCAAACCACAGTGCCCGGCCTGGCCATTGTCACCACCGGTCAGATCCCGCCCAACCCGTCGGAGCTGCTGATGCACGAGCGCTTTGGCGCCATGCTGCGCAGCCTGGAACAACAGTGCGACGTGCTCATCGTCGATGCCCCGCCCGTGCTGGCTGTGTCCGACGCCGCCATCATCGGCCGCCTCACCGGCGCCACCCTCATGGTGGTGCGCGCCGGCCGTCACCCCATGGGCGAGCTCGAACAAGCCGTCAAGCGCCTGGCGCAGGGTGGTGTCGAGGTCAAGGGCTTCGTCTTCAACGGCCTGGACCTGACCCGTCAGCGCCACCGCTTCGGGCAGCATGGTTATCACTACCAGTACCAATACAAGGCCGGCGCTTGACCGCCTCGACGCCCCGTAGTTTTCTAAAACCTCGCGACTCCCGTCGCTCCTACAAAGACCATCACCAGCCCCCTGTAGGAGCGGCGCAAGCCGCGAGCCTTTAACGCCGATCGCCCCGCCAACCGTCATCACGACAAGCAAACGCAAAATTTCAATGAAAAACACAGGAGAGTCCTGACATGGAAGGACTCATCGTTCTAATACTGGCTGCGGCCGTATCGGCCATCGTCATCCGGCTGATGATTGCGCTGGCGCCGCGCGTTGGGCTGGTCGATCTTCCCGGTGAACACAAACAGCACGAACACGTCACCCCCTTTGTGGGTGGCTTTGGCGTGGTCGCTGCCCTGCTGGTGGCCGTGGTGGCCTTGTTCGTCCTATACCCGGGGCAAGGTACGGCGTGGCTGTCGCTGCTGGTGTGCAGCGTGGTGATGTTTTTGGTGGGCCTGGCGGACGACCGCTGGAAGCTCAGCTTCAGAATTCGCCTGCTGGTGCAGGCCGCGCTCGCCTTTCTGATGGTGTACGGCGGCGGTGTTTCGCTGACCAGCCTGGGCGACTTGGTGTTTATCGGCGACGTTTCCCTGGGCACGCTGGCCGTGCCCTTTACCGTCTTTGCCACCATCGGCGGCATCAACGCCCAAAACATGGTGGACGGCATCGACGGCCTGGCCGGCACCGTTGCCGCTGGCACCTTGGTGCTGGTGGCGCTTATCACCGGAATCGCCGGTAGCGGCGCCACGCATGTGCTGGCCATGGCAACGCTGGGCGGTATGGCGGGCTTTCTGTGGTTCAACCTGCGCCATGGCAAGCAGCACCGCGCCCGCACCTTCATGGGCGACAACGGCAGCATGATGCTGGGCTTCATCGTGGTGTGGCTGCTCATCACCCTCACCCAAAACACAGGTGTGGACCAAGGGCAGGGCGCGCTCGTC
>JAGOEM010000327.1 GCA_017997715.1 Ottowia sp. | reverse complement strand
TGGAAAGCCCACCAGCCAGCAGAACCAGCACGGCGCCCAGCAGTGCAAAAAGCGATGTGACTTCGGTTTCCTTTTTCTCCAGCGTCAGGCGGCTGGACAGGCTTTCGTACACCTTCTGCAAGTCTTGCGCGGTGCCGGCGTAGTAGTACTCGGCGGCGGTTTTCTGGGCGATGGCCTTCAGCGTGTCTTCGTCCAGCCGCACGCGCATCGACCAGCCTTCAAAGCCGATGGTTTCGCCGTCCACCGTACCAATGCCCACGGTGTAGACCTTCACGCCACGGTCGGCAGCCATCTTGGCGGCTTCAACAGGGTCTACGCCGGTGGTGCGTTGGCCGTCTGTCAGCATGATGATGGCGGCCGAGTTGTAGGAGCCTGGAGGCACGGGAATGAATTCGTTCTGCGTGGGTGGCGCCTGGTCCAGTGGCCGGCCCAGGGCACGCTGGCGGTCAAAGCTGAGCTGCTGCAGCTCGATGCCCGCGTTGGGAAACAGCGTAGCCAGCGAAATCACGATGGCGTTGCCCGTGGCCGTGGCGCGCTGCAGCTGAAAGCGGTCGATGGCGGTGGCCAGGTCGTCGCGGTTGACGGTGGGCAGCTGCGCCACCTGGGCCGACCCGGCAAACGCCACCACGCCCACCTTCACGTCGCGCGGCAGTTCTTTCAAAAACGCCTTGGCGGCGTTCTGCGCGGCCACCAGGCGGTTGGGTTCGACATCGGTGGCGCGCATGCTGCCCGACACGTCCATCGCCAGGATGATGGTCTGCTGGTTGGACGGCAGCGCAATCACCGCCACCGGGCGCGCGCTGGCCACGATCAGCGCCGTCAGCGCGGTCAGCATCAGCAGCGGCGGCACATGGCGGCGCCAGCCCACGCCCCGGCCCACGGCCTGCTTGACGATGGCCAGGCTGGCGTAGCGCACCGCCAGCTTCTTCTTGCGCCGCAGCAGCCACAGGTACAGCAACACCAGCAGGGGCAGCGCCAGCAGCAGCCACAGGAACTGCGGCCACAGGAACTGCGGCTGGGGCAGGCCATGCGGCCATTGCAGAAGGGCGGGCCAGGTGAGGTTCATGGTTCAGCTCGCGGTGGGCTGGCTGTGCTTGCATTGTCGCGCCAACGTGCGTGGCTGCGCAGGTGTTGGGGCATGCCGCCCCCGCTGGACGAGCGGGTGCGCTGCTGGCGCAATTCGGCAAAGCGCACCACGGCGTTGGCCAGGTCGTCTTCGGTGGACAGCTCCAGCGTGTCGACACCGGCGCGGGCCAGGGCGGCGTGCAGCGCGTCCTCGCGCTCGGCGGCGATGGCGGCAAAGCGGCGGCGAAAGCCCGCATCGTGCGTGTCGACCAGCAGGTCTTCGCCGGTCTCGGCGTCGCGCAGGGTGACCAGGCCCAGATCGGGCAGGTTCAGCTCCAGCGGGTCGGTCAGGCGCACGGCGATCACCTCATGGCGCAGCACCAGCTGGCCCAGGGCGTGTTCCCAGCCGGGTTCGCTGATGAAGTCGGACACCACGAACACCGTGGACCGGCGGCGGATGTGGTTGGCCCCCGCGCGCAGCAGATCGGCCAGGCGCGTGGCGCCGCCCGCCGACGCGGCGGCGGCATCGGGCCGGTTCTGAATGCGGTGCAGCAGCTGCAGCACATGCTGGCGGCCGCTGCGCGCGGGCAGCAGGCTTTCGACCCCCGCGCCGTACAGCAAGGCGCCCACGCGGTTGCCGCGCCGCGTCAGCAGGCGCGCCAGCACGGCCACGAATTCGGCCAGCACATGGCGCTTGCGCTGCGGGCCCGATCCGAAATCGACCGAGGGGCTCAGGTCCAGCAGGAACCAGGCCGCCATCTCGCGGTCTTCGGTGAACACGCGCACGTGTGGCACCTGCATGCGCGCGGTCACGTTCCAGTCGATGTGCCGCACGTCGTCGTGCAGCTGGTACTCGCGCAAGTCGGCCAAGTCCAGCCCCACGCCGCGCATCAGCGTGCGGTAGTCGCCCATCAGCAGGCCGTCCAGCCGCTTGAGCACCGTCCATTCCAGGCGGCGCAGCAGGCGCTCGGCCTGGCCGTGCACCGGGGCAGCTACGGCGGCGGCGCGCGGCGGGTTGGGCGCCGCGTGCGGTTCATCGGCTGAAGGGCGGCGGCGAAACCAGGCCATGGCGTTCAGGCGACGAGTTTGTCGTGCGCCAACGGCCTGGGCGGCGGCGGCACCTTGGCCATGATGCGCAGCACCGCGTGGTCGGCGGACAGGCCTTCGGACAGCGCTTCGTACGACAGCACCAGGCGGTGGCGCAGCACGTCGGGCACCAGGTCGCTCATGTCTTCGGGCAGGGCGTAAGTGCGTCCGCGCATCATGGCCAGCGCCTTGGCGCCCTGGATCAGGCCGATGGTGGCGCGCGGGCTGGCGCCGTAGCTGAGCAGCGGCGCCAGCTCTTTCAGGCCCACGCTGGTGGGCGAGCGCGTGGCCGACACCAGCTTCACCGCGTACTGCACCAGCGAAGGGTCGACGTACACCTGTTCGCACTGGCGCTGCAGGGCGGCCAGCTGGTCGGTGGTGGCCACCGGGTTCACGTCGATGCGCGGGCCGGTCACGCGCTGGGCGATGACGAATTCCTCGTCTTCCGACGGGTAATCCACCAGCACCTTCATCATGAAACGGTCCACCTGCGCCTCGGGCAGCGGGTAGGTGCCTTCGGTTT